>JBBIVD010000033.1:0-9011 GCA_037439925.1 Candidatus Bathyarchaeota archaeon | reverse complement strand
CGCCTATGGCTACGACCTATGGAAAAAACTGGGAAAAACTATGACGAGAGCCGCTGTTTATCAGCACCTAAACGCGCTCTCCAAGAGAGGATTAATCGTGGCCTATGAAAAAAATGGGAAAAAATACTTCAAAATCACTAAACGAGGACAGAAGGTATTACGAGCCATCGAAGAGTTAAAGATACTCCTTTAATTTCGAGAAAATTCAGATAAGGAACTTCAGCTAAGTATTCGTCTTCTTAAAATTAAGGTAACAGGTACGCCTATTATTCCGCCTACGGCCAACTGAAAGAGGTTACCAGGTACCTCCGTTAAGGCAGCCCCCATACCAAACAGAAATGTTTGGACAATGAAATATCCAATAACCATTTCGCTCGCCCCAACAATCCAGGCTAAAATCATCCTTGAAACACTAACCGCGCTTCCTTTACCGCCAATCCAGCCGGCTAAAAACCCTTCGATGCCTTTAACTATTAGTGTGTATGGCGCATAGAAAGCGTAGGCTACCGAAAGTAAATCTGCGAGTGCCGCTCCGACTCCTCCTGCGAATGCACCAACCCACATGCCGAATGTTAACGCTGAAATCATGATCATTCCGTCACCGAGGTTAATATAACCTTTAGTCGGCGGATTGGGTATCTGGATGAGTAATGTTCCCACACAAACTAAGGCAGCCATAACCCCTGAAGCGGCTATTTGTATGCTTTTTTTCCTCAGCATAATTTAGTATAGTTACAACTATAATACTTAAATTTTATGGAAACCTCATCTTAAGGTCCAATGGACATTTCGAGTTGTAGAGGATATTAAAAGAAACCAACGCAGGCAAGCTTATTTTATAAGTCATTTTGTTAATGCTTCCCAAAGGTGGTCGCTTATGGGTCTGGCTAAGTCGACTTTTTCTCCGCTTCGTGTAACCATCTTTCTTCCATACTCAGATTTCGTTGTTTCTCCGATTATGGATGCGTAAACGCCATTTCGTGATAGGTTGCCTAAGATTTCTTCTGATTTTTCTTTTTCAGCCGCGATTAAAAGGGAGCCTGAGCTGATGAGTTGAAGTGGGTCTATATTGAAGTATGCGCAAATTTTCTTGGTCTCTTCAGGAATTAAAATTCTCTCTTCATATATTTGGAAGCCCACATTGGCGGCGTCAGCCAGCTCGTGAATTCCTCCAGCAACTCCTCCTTCGGTAGGGTCATGCATCGCCGTGACCCCTCCTGTTTCGAAGGCTGTGAGGGCTTCTTTAACCACGCTGATTTTTTCAAAGAACCTTTCTGCCCTCTTAAGAAAGGCTTCGTCGAATGCCTTTAGGAGTTCGCTTCTCCTGTCAGAAGCCAAGATGGCGGTTCCCTCTATTCCCGCTCCTTTAGTCAATATGAGCTTGTTTCCTGGCTTAGCCCCACTGGAGGCGACGTATTTCCCCTCTTCAGCTATGCCCATGGAGCAGCCGACCACTATGGGATGATTTATGCCCGGCGTTATTTCGCAGTGACCAGCGATAATAGCCATGTCTAATTGGCGTGCGGCTTTGTCGATTTGTTTGCAGATTTTTTTGATAAGGTCTTCCTTGGAGCCTTCTGGTAGGAGCATGCATGAGATGAACCAGAGTGGTTTAGCTCCGCATGTGGCGACGTCGTTGGCGCTCACGTTGACGGCTAGCCACCCTATCCATTCCTCAGCGCCTGTAATGGGGTCGGTGGAAACGGCAAGAGCCGTTTCTCCAGCCTTAACTATGCCCACGTCCACGCCGATTGAAGGGACAAGGATTACATCTCTTCTCTTTACGCCTAAATTCCTGAACACTATTTTTTGCAGAACTTCAACGGGCACTTTACCCGGCGGAAACCTCATCTTTTAGTCCCTCATTTAACGGCGGCGATTTAACAGATAAAGAATTTGTTATTCAAAGCAAATGTTAAGCGTAGAGAGTCTTTATTAATGGAACTTTGGGTGGCCGGACTTGCCTTTAACAACCGTTAACCTGGAATTTGTCGCTAAGGACGCAGTTAAGGCTGTTCAGAGAGGAGACATCGTAATCATCATTGACGTTTTAAGGTGTTCCTCCACAATAGTTACGGCGTTGGCGAATGGCACCAAGGGCATAATCCCCGTTGAAACCTTAAAGGAAGCTTGGGCGCATCGTAGAGGGTATCCTGAATTTTTGTTAGCTGGCGAAAGAAAGGGACTGAAGCCCAAGGGATTTGATTTGGGAAATTCACCCCTAGAATTTTCACCTGAAACCGTTAAGGAAAAGAACATAATTTTGACCACCACGAGCGGCACAAAGGCCATTTGCTCAGCCAGAAAGGGAAAGAAAGTATTGATTGGCGCCTTTCTAAACGCTAAGGCAGTTGCCGAAGCAGCCTTAAAAATTGCGGAAAAGGAAAAAGCTGGAATTTCAATCGCGTTGTCCGGAAAGATGGGACGTTTCTCCATAGAAGATTTTCTGTGCGCCGGAGCAATCATCAGCAGCCTTCCGACGGAAAAAGTTGAGCTATCTGATGCGGCTTTATCAGCGCTGTTAGCCTTTCAACAGGCACGCAAATCCTTGAGTATCATTGTTCAGCGTGGAAGCCACGCACGATACCTAGAAAGCATAGGGTTTAAAGAGGATGTGCTTTTTTGTTCTAGAATGAATGTTTTTCGAGTTGTTCCAGTTCTTGAAGGCGAAACGATCGTTCCGCTCGATGTCTCGCTTTTTTGAAGATTTCTCTATTCCTCCCTTACTCATGGAGCCCTTTTTATCGGAAGTAATAAATCGCTTTGGAGAAAATACAGACATTGATACGAAGCGGTTACCATGGATAATAGCGAATTTCAGCCGACGGTTTCAGTGGTGATTCCTGTTCGAAATGGAGAGGCAACAATAGGCGCGTTGCTGGAATCGCTTCAAAAGGTGGACTATGACCAAAACAAAGTTGAAGTAATTGTAGTTGACGGAAACTCAACGGATAAAACTAGAGAAATCGTTGCGAAATACCCAGTTAAACTATGCATTGAGGATGGGGAGGGACTAAACGCAGCGAGAAATACGGGAATAAAAAACAGCGGGGGTGAAGTCATCGCTTTCACGGACGCCGACTGCATAGTGCCTAACAACTGGATTAGGAAAATGGTTGAAAATTTCAGAGACCCTCAAGTATGGTGTGTAGGAGGAAACATTAAGGGATGCAGCGACGACTTCCTCTCTCGCTACGCCGACAACACAGTGATGCCCGTAATGCGCTCTTTCAAAAGGCGTCAAGTTCTCAGCATGATAAAGCTGTTCTTCAATTATCCAGCTGGATGCAACATGGCCTTTAGACGGAAAGCCCTCGAAGAAGTTGGCCACTTCGACGAGGGTCTCCGTTACGGCGCAGACGACCTAGAACTTGTTGAAAGAGTCTGTAAAGCTGGACACGAAATAGTCCTGGACCCGAGCGTCCTCGTTCTGCATAAGCATAGGTCGACGCTTAAGGGCCTTCTCAAACAGACCTTTAACTATGGTAGGGGCGGAGTGCTTCTGCTTAAGAGGAAAAAGGCTAAAGATGTTTTTTCAACTTGGCATCTCCTAAGCCTATTGGGCTTTGCCGCAGGCCTATCTCTAATAGCAATGCTAATTTTTTTGGCTTTTACTACGAGTTTCCGAATATTCTCCTTAATACTGCTTGGAATTGTGCTTACACCCTTGCTGGCATTAATGGCGGTTTACGTGTCTAGATGGCGGAAAAATAAGGTATATGAGGGTTTTATTGTTTATCCTTTCCTAGACTTTTTACGAGTGCTCGCCTTCTGCGTGGGTGAGGTGTACCAACTCTTCAAGTCGGAGAAGTAAGCCAATAGCCAAGGCTGGGCGCTCACTAATTTTTATTCGTAATATTTATTCAGAATTCATAAAGTGAAATTCAGATTATAAGTCGGTATCACTGATTTATTGTAAAAACCCAGTTCACTCACGTAAAGCTTAAAATTTTATGCCCTACATTAATTAAGAATTATACAAGGTGCCCTAGACTTTCCTAGTTTATGGGGAATAATAATGCAAACTTCACATAAAGGCTTGAGTATACTTAGGCGTTCTCTCACGCCTGGCCGTCCATATCATGTGCAGTGGTTTTTGACGCATCGATGCAATTACCGCTGTAGAGGATGCAACGTTTGGCGTGAACAAAGAAGCGAAGAGGAGTTGCCCACTGGGAAGATTAAGGATGGACTAGACGTTCTTCAGAGGCTAGGCGTCATAGAAATAGTTTTTTCTGGCGGAAATCCCCTACTGCGAGATGATATTGATGAAATTCTCGAGTATGCATCCAGGCGTTTCATAACCACGGTTTATGACAATGGAAGTTTAGCCGTTGAGAAGATTGATGCTTTGCGAAACGTGGATTTCGTTGCAATATCCTTGGACACGCTAAATGAAAAGCAGAACGATTACATAAAGGGCGTGCCTGGAGCATGGAGAAAAGCCATGGATGCCATTGACACGTTGCATGAAAAAGGAATCTCGGTGACGGTTTCCCCTACGATTTCCCAATTTAACCTAAACGAAATCATAGACTTTACAAAGTATTTCACGAACCGCGGCATTCCTGTTTGGTACTGCCTCTATGGATATGACACTTCAGATGAAAACAAGCTTTTTAGTATAGGAAAAAGGGATAACGAATTTGAAATTGTTGACAGAAGGGCTTTGGCAAAGGTTTGCGATACCCTCATAGAGATGAAGAATGAACGAAACGGAATCTTCATAACGACGAGAACATTGGATGCCATAAAACAATTCTCCCTAAATGGGCGGAGAACATGGAAGTGCAAAGCGCTTCAAGGCTTCTTCATGGTTGATCACCTAGGCAGAGTGGCTGGATGCCACTGCCTAAAGCCAGTTGCCTCCATTTTTGATTTGCCTAAGGTTTGGAAAAGCCCGAAATTTGAAAGCCTCAGGAAGGAGTATAGTGAATGCGACCGATGTTCCTATCTTTGCTATATTTTCTATTCTCTTCACGCCAGTGTGGCTGGCAATCTGGAAGTGATTCGAGACCAGTGGAAGAACGCCAAATTGCTTTGGCCTCAAACGCGGGCGAGAATCAACCGCTGGAAAGAGATTGAAGTAACGAGTTAACTCTAAAATAAATGATAAACAAGTGGAGGCTGATCGAAAATGGAAATGGAGATTAAGGTTGTAAAGGTGGAGATGCCTGAAGATTGCAATCTAATTTTTGGTCAAAGTCATTTCATTAAAACCGTGGAAGACTTGTATGAAGCCCTAGTGAACTCTGTTCCAGGCGTCAAATTTGGACTAGCTTTTTGTGAGAGTTCAGGAGAGTGCCTAGTTCGGGTGGATGGAACCGACGAGGAATTGAAGGAGGCTGCGGCTAGGAACGTTTTGAATTTAGGTTGCGGTCACTCCTTCATGGTTTTCCTCCGTGGCGCATATCCAATAAACGTATTAAACGCCGTTAAAATTGTGCCCGAGGTCTGCACAATATATGCGGCTACGGCTAACCCCCTAGAGGTCATTATTGCAGAGACAAGCCAAGGAAGGGCTGTCCTCGGCGTTGTGGACGGCTTGAAACCGAAGGGCATAGAAGACGAGAAAGGCGTGAAATGGCGGAAAGAACTACTCAGAAAAATAGGTTACAAGAGGTAGCGTAAGCATTTCAAGTCATGGTTGCCTGAAAAAGAATGTACATTAAGATTAATACTATTCCGCCTATTTGAGACACTCCGCCTTTCGTGAGAAAACGCCAAAGGATAATGTTCACAGCTAGAACAAAAAGAAGGGTTTCCGCGAAAGCAACGATATCTACTGCAAACGGAGAAAAAAGAAGCACGAAGCCAAGCACCAGAGTTATAGTTGTTAGGTTAGCACCAATAGCGTCTCCCAAAGCAAGATGCACTCTGCCCCTCCTAGCTGCAACGAGACAAAACGCCAGCTCAGGCAGCGACGTACCTATAGCCACGATTTTCGCTCCTATGAGAAGGCGGGGGCATTCCAAGTAAGTATGCAATATCAGAGGCTGATGAAACCGTGAAGCGGGCGGCTAGGATAACGATGGCTGCGCCTACAATCATCAATACTGCTATTCTTTTTTTGCTTTTATCGGCTAGTTTATTCGTTGCGTTGTCAGAAGCTGGATTTTTCTTTTTAGCCATTCAGTAGAGGTTGAAGACAAAAACTCCGATAAGTGCAATGCCGACAAGCGGACTGGCAGCTGGAGAGGCAGTAGCCGTGATCTTCAATGTGACTAGAAGAAGAGGGATGATGGAAGCGAGAGATAGTATGTCGACTAGATCCAATAAGAGGTCAGTACGGCATGCCTTAAGCGAGCCAAGCACTGCTAATATGCCTACTACAACGCCGATGTTAAACACATGCGAACCAAGAATGTCTCCTATGGAGATTCCAGGCGTGCCTTGATATACTGCGAAGCTAGCCACCGTTATTTCAGGCAGGGTAGTCATCACTGAAAGAATTATGAAACCCGCTGAGACTTCACTTAAACCCGTGAGTTCCATAAAATCTTCTATAGACTTTATCGTGAAGTAACTAGCCCACGCTAGCACAGCTAAAGAAAGTGTTAGTATTAACGCTTGAACCCCAATTTCAATCATTGTTTTTGCACCAAGCAACTGAGGATGAATCGTTATTTTGTTTTATGTGTTGTCTCCAATATTCTCTTAAGGCTTAATTACTATGATGACTTTTTCAATCGCTAATTCACACATCTTTCTAACTCCTCTCTTGCCTGTTTCATAACTCGTCTTAATCAACTTTAAATCTTCCAGAAGGCTTACTTGTTCGCTTACATATGCCTCGCTCATTTTTAGTCTTTCAGCGATCATTGAAACGTCTAGGCGTTCTTCCGAAAGCAGTTGCAATATCCTGAAGCTCGTCGAAGTGAGCGCATCAGCCACCTTTAAAGCTTCTTCACCTGTTACCACCAATTCTCCCAACGCCAAATGAAACCCCTTCTTTAGCTATGATAAAATAGCGATGGACTTTATAGGTTTTTCCGATTTGTATAGGTAAATGGAAATACTTATAAGTAAATAGTTAAAATAAAAACAAACAGCGTGGTTAAAATGGCCGTTAAGAAAGAAGAACCAAAAGAAGAACGCAGGCCCGAAGCGAAAAAACCAGAAAACTTTGGCACCGAGGCGTACCTTGAATCGGCAAAAGCATTACGTACAGCTGTTCCAAGGATAGCCCTAACCGTTGGAGCAGCCATACTCATCTGAATCTTCGGCAACCTAGTTTTCATGCCCATAGCAGAAGGAATCGAGTTCATGGGTTATCCAGTGCCTGAAATCATTAGCTTCATCATAGTTGTGGCTTTAGCGATCCTAATCCTCACCATCTTCGCCGACATCCGCCACCTGACAAGCGGCTTAGCTGGGGTTGTGGCCTTTGAAATAGGCAAAGCTGCAGGTGAGGCCCGCATTGAATCCTACGAGCACTATAAGACAGCCCTAAACGGTGTACTCTACGTAGTCATCGTGTCCCTAACCTTTCTGCTGTTCTCCGGCTACTTGGCACGTATACATGCTGCAATACCCGGAGTTCTGTTAATAGCTATCGTCATTTGGTCAATTTTTGCCATATGGCGAAGTTGCAAGGCAATAGCAGCAGAAATTGGTCGATCAGCTACTAAGGCAGCCGAAGAACTCGAAAAACGCGTCAAGAAAGCATAGACTCTTTGTTAAGAGTTAGGGTGAAAACCATTGAAGGTAGTCTATAAACTCCTCATTCCTTTTTCTCTTTTGATATTAGTCATCCTTTTCTTCACAGTTATACGCTTTGGTCTTCCGGAATGGTATAATGATGTAGTGAAAATTCTAGGCACAAGCCTCCAAGTTTCCGTTCAGATAGCTGAAGCCTTAATCCTAATTGGAGGATTCGTTATTTTAATCCTATTAACATTAATAATCTTGTTCATTCTGTATGGGGAGGCAAAGGAAGTAGTGAGGCGACTCTAAAGGAGGATTAGTCATGGCAGAACATAAAGAAAAGAATATCGAGGAGGCAATACAATGCCTAAAGACCTATGGCCCAGCCACATTCCATGTCCTCTTAGTCGCGCTCTTGATTTGGCTCTTCGGCGTTTTAGTTTTCATTCCGATGGCTAACTCAATAAGCCGAATGACAGGTTTGTTCTGTTCCCTAGTTATTTTCGTGGCGTTCAGCATTCTCATATACAAATCTATTTCGGGCTTTCAGAAAACAATTGACGCTTTTTCAGCCCTCCTAGCCAAGAAATACGTTAAAAGACTAAAAGTAAAAATTGAAGAATCCATCACCCTATTCAAGAACGCCGCCTATATTATTTTCACCTTAATCCTTTACTTGCTGTATCTCCCCTTATTGATCAATCTCCACCCAGCTGTCAGCGGCATCGTTTTGATTCTCATCCTGCTCTGGATCCTTTTCCTCGCCTTAAAAATCCTTTCTATTTTCTCCCCTAAAATCTTGGACTGGCTCTCAAGAGAGTAGAAAAGAAAAACTATCTGTGCATGGAAAGTGTGATTGATGAATGAAACAAATAGCAACCGAATTCCCGCCTTGGTTTTAGCCGCAGGAGAAGGCAGCAGGCTGAGAAAATATGCTAGCCCAAAGCCTCTCCTTCAAGTTGCAGGTATGCCCCTGATAGGAAGGGTTCTTCGTGGCCTAGAGGAAGCAGGAGTAAAAGACGTATGGATAGCCGTAGGATATAAAGCAGATGTGATTCGTCGACGTATTGGCGAGAATTATGCAGGGCTCAAAATTAGATATATACATGTTAAGCAATGGAAGAAAGGCAACCTCCATTCTCTTCTAGCTGCACAAGGAATTTTCCAACAGAACTTTCTACTTTGTATGGTGTGATCATATCTTCGACCCAGAAATCCCGAAAAAGCTCATCAACAGCAAGTCTAAGAGCGCCATTGTTTTGGCCATCGACAAAGTGTCAGAAGAGGACACAAAGGTGCTTGAACGGGGCGGCACAATCCTTGACATAGGCAAAAAAATTAACCAATCAAATGTTGCCATTGAC
>JBBIVD010000032.1:0-9096 GCA_037439925.1 Candidatus Bathyarchaeota archaeon | reverse complement strand
TTATTTGAATCATGCGATTTTCACCGAACCAATATACGTTTTATTTTGTTTCTTGAATATCTTTTTCCGTTCACGTGAATGCTTTGTGATTGTGTGGAAGCAGAAATGTTAAATATTAGTTTAACTGTTAATCAGTTATTCGGAGGGACAAAAATGAAGACCTTACACGAAGCCGCTTGGATGCTAGGATTCTTCGCAGGAATCATATGCATCGCCTTAACAGTCATAACCGTTGGACACGCTATGAACGCCTTATTCGGGCTCACGGGCATAATCTACGCAACTGTTTTCGCCTCTGCCGGAATCATTCTGTTAGCCTTATCGCTGAAGACATACCGCATGGTGAACCTAATCGCCGGCGTCGTTCTGGTCAGAGACATCATGAGCGTTGATGTAAAAACTGTCAAAGCCAATTCCAGCGTCGAAGAAGTGGTCCGAAAAATGAACCAGTTCGACCTTGGGTCAATAATAGTGGTTCAAGGGAACAAACCCGTCGGAATAATAACTAAGGGAGACATACTAACAAAAATAGTGCAAGCGGGTCTAAATCCTTCAACGGTTAAAGCCGAACAAATCATGTCAACCCCCCTCATTACCATAGAAAAGGACGCCCCAGTAGAGGAAGCCGCAAGAACGATGACGAAGAAAAAAGTTAAAAGTTTGCCAGTGGTGCAAGGAGATCAATTAATTGGAATAGTGACGGCAACGGACATAGTAAGCAGCGAGCCCCAAATGGTCAGCCTCCTCCAATACCTGTCCAGCATCCCACCAGAACTCATGCCAAAAACAGCGGAAAGCCTATAGGCTGTACGTCGCCGCAAATTTGAGGTTTCACACTCAAACAATTCAAGTCTGATTTACACGACTCGCTAAAACCCTCTCTTTTCGGCAAAACATGGTCGAGGAAGAAGAATATGCATTATAAAATTCCAATATATAAACAGAGAATTTGGGCTGTTAGAATAAAATAGGGGATTATAGGATGCCCATTTCTCTAGCTCTCGTTTCGACGAACTCTGCAACTTTCTCTTGACTGTATTTTTTGGCTTCCTGCTGTTTTTTCAAATGCTTTTTGATCGTGTCTAGAAGGCTGTCCATGTTAAATGGTTTAAGTACGTAGCCGTCTGCTCCCTTGTTAACGGCTTCGATGGCGTTTTGCAACGAGGGATAGCCAGTGACGATTATTTTGACCATTTTTGGGGTAGTTTCCTTCATCTTAGTCAACAGTTTTGTTCCTTCCATGTCTGGAAGTCGAATGTCTATTAAAGCCAAGTTGAAGAATTTGGTCTTGGATTTTTTGATCGCTTCTGTTCCGTTTTCCGCTGTGTCGACAATGTACCCATTTTCCTTTAATACGGTCGATAGGACTTTCCTTATGCTTTCGTCGTCATCAACAACGAGGATTCTGGCAGTTTCACCCATATTTTTTCACCTCCTTTTTCTTCTATTTTCGGTTCGATTGGAAGCGTTACTGTAAAGGTTGTGCCTTTTCCAACTTTGCTTTCCACGGAAATCGAGCCTCCGTGCGCTTCCACTATGCGTTTACATATGGACAAGCCTAAGCCTATTCCCTTTGCCTTAGTTGTGAAGAGAGGCGTCCAAAGTTTTTCCATAATTTCCTTTGACATGCCTATTCCAGTGTCAGCGAAGGTGATTTCCACATTATCGCCTATTATTCTGCTTTTTATTGTGAGTTTGCCGCTATTAGGCATGGCGTCAACTGCGTTTTTAATCATGTTCACGAAGACTCTTTGAATTTTCTGCACATCAGCCTTTATTTTCGGCTCGTCATTGGTTAAGTTTAATATTCGTATTCTTTTGGGAACTTCGACTAAAGTTAATGCGTTTTTTGTAATTGCCTTTATGCTAGTTTCAGTTAGTTCCAGCCTTATTTCTCGCGAGTATTCTAAAAGATCGTTTATGATTTTATTCGCATATTCTATGTTTTTTTCGATGAGCCCCAGCATATTTCTCGTTTTCCTGTCCATTTTTGAGCCGAGCTTCGTTTTTAGATAGTATACGGCGCCAGCGATGCCTGTCAACGGGTTGCGCATGTCATGACCGACCATTGATGCTACTTCTCCGATGGCAGCCAGTCTTTCTGCCTTGAGAAGTTTTTCTTGGGCCGCCTTCAGCTCTCTAGTTCTCTCCTCAACCTTTTCCTCGAGATGCTCCGCATATTCCTTCAGCTGCTCTTCCATCTTCTTCATGTTTGTGATGTCCCTGGAAATGCCTACGAGCCCGATAACCCGTCCATCCTTGTCCTTGATAGGCACCTTAGTGGTTGAAACCCAGCGAAAACTGCCGTCTTTTCCCCTAACGGGCTTTTCAACCTTGCCGATCAAAGGCTGCCCCGTTTTTATAATCTGCTGTTCATCCAAGTAGGCTTGTTGGGCATGTTCGGGCGCAAAAAAGTCGAAGTCCGTCTTCCCTATGGCCTCCTTGGGGTCATCGATTCCTAAAACCTTCGCGTGCGCCTTATTGTTTCTGATGAAGCGTGAATTGGTATCCTTAAAGTAGATGGTGTCAGGAATGTTATCCATGAGGGCATGCAGCAGGTCTCGTTCGCGGGCTAGCTCCCTTTCAATTTTTTTGGCTTCAGTGATGTCTCTGAATATTCCTTGAATCACTTTTTTGTTTCTAAGTTCAAAGACATTTGCTTTGATTGCAACGTCTTTGATCTCTCCATTTTTTGTAATGATTTGATCTTCTAAAATTTGTCCTTCTTTTTCTTTGAGATGCATTTTGAAAGTTCTGCTAAATCCTTCTTCGATTCCTTGTGGAGGATGGAGAATACTCTGGTGTTTGCCAATCAGTTCTGATTTCTCTCTGCCGACTAAATCGCATGCTGCACGGTTGCAGTCAATGAGTATGCCTGTTTCAGCGTCGGCTAAAAAGATGGCGTCTAACGCTTCGTCGAACTGCTTCCTATATCTTTCTTCCGATTCTCTCAATGCTGCCTCAGCTTTTTTGCGTTCACTGATGTCTCTTCCAATGCTTAAAATCGCCTGTTTTCCATGATACGTTACAAGACTGGAGCAAATCTCCACTGGAATAATTTTCCCATCTTTAGTCCTGTGTGTTGTTTCGAAAACCTGTATTTCATCGGCTGGCATTCTTTTAATAAGCTCTTTTATTTGTTCCTCGGTTAGACTACTATCAATGTCGCACGGTCCCATAGAAAGCAGTTCTTCCTTGGAATAACCTAAAGTTTTAACAGCGGCATCATTCACATCAACGAATTTTCCGTTAAAATCGATGACCCAGACCGTGTCATTCATTCCATTGATTAACTTTCTATACTTCTCTTCACTTTCCTTCAGTTCTTCCTCGGTTTTCTTGTGTTCGGTTATATCGTGGAGCATTCCTTGAACTAGGATGGGCTTCCCTGAATCGTCACAGATGTTTTGAATGAGTTCGTGGACCCACCGTATTTGTCCGTCCTTGCGTAAGATGCGGTATTCCCGCTCAGTTGAATAATTTGGAATTGAACGTAACACTTCCACATCTTTTCCTAAAAACTTGGACAAGTCATCATGATAGATAATTTGATCCCATCTTAGTTTCCCAGAAACAAATTCATCCTCTTTGTAACCGGTAATTAACTCAACAGCCCCTTCAAGAAATAGAGGCGTAAAGTTCATGTCACATTGATAGACAATTCCCCGTAAGTTCTGCAGTAGTGAATGGTACAACTCTTCGCTATTTTTCGGCTCCGTTAGAACCTTTGACGTCCCAATTGGCATCATGCTCCCTCGAGGGCGCTTTTCACATATATTTTAATGGCACTTTTTCTTTAGCTCCAATAAATAATCTGAAAAATCGTATTCTTCCTTTTCCTCAAATTTCGACTCCAGCTTAGAGTATAAGTTCTTGAGAATCAAACTCTCAATGGTTACGGAGCCTGCGCCGAGTATCTTCTGCAAAGTATCTTCAACTTTTTTGGCTTTTTTCTCCAACTTTAAAGAATCACTTTCCTTCTCTAAGTATCGAATAATGATCTTCGCCGGCTCCTCTCCTAAAACCTCCTTCAGAACATCGTCCACTGTTTCCCGAAGTAAATTTTCAAAGCTACGCATACGCAAACAAGTCAAGGCGCTTTCTTCAGACATTTATGATCCTCCAAGTACGCATGCGTGTGAGATGTTCGTTATGAGGTAGGATTATGTAGAATTTGTGAATAGGAAATCCATATTTGGTATCCATCATTTTCATGATGCCCAAAACGCCTCGAAGAACTCATGATCGAAAGGAAAGCGACTAGTATTCGGTTGGTCGAGGTTTTATGCCGAGAAGTTCTACAAATGCCGCCTGTTTAAGTATTTTAGCATGTTTTTTGGTATCCGACTCTATGAAGTGTCGGTTGTAAGTTATAAAATAGACATAAACGTATATGCACTAAAGATACCGAGTTTTAGATTCGTCTTTGTTTTCATAGAAAATCGGAGAGCTGAACACTACCCGTTTAAATTTTAGCCCTTTTAATTAATGACTCCGCCCTTTTCAGGTCTTCTGGAGTGTTAATGTTGAAAAATGTTAACAATTTCGGGTCCATGCCTTTAAGCACTAAAGTTGAAACGTATCGAATCCCTTTCAAACTGGCGATCATCGACCTTAAATCGAGTTTATTCTGTTTCAATGCGATTTCAGCAGCAACCGAAGCTGGTTTTGTGCGGTAAGCCGCTTGGAGGGGCTCAATGTAGCCGTTGGGCCATCTGGGAATAACCGCATTTCTATTTGTGCAAAGGTCTAGCAGAAGCGACGCTATTTCGCTTGAAATGAAGGGTGTATCGCAGGGAATCAGCAAAGAACATTCGCTTTGAACATTCTTGAAACCGGTTAGGGCTCCGACAAGGGGGCTATGTGGCTCGCTTTCTTCAACGAGTACGCTTGCCCTACGGCTCAGCAAATGCTCAAAGTTTTCCCTTTGTTCGCTGGAGCTAACGACTACTGTTGTTTCGTTGACTACGTGAGATATCCTGTCAAATACGTGGAGAATTAGGGGTTTGCCAGCCAGTTCGACCAGACCTTTGTCTCGACCAAATCTTTTGGAGAAGCCGCCAGCGAGGATTATGGCAGATTTTTCCAACGCTTTAGCCTCAATTACAGGGGTTCGTAAATTATGCGTTCTGGATAAGTATATATGCTCATTCTTTTTCCCCTCGCAAAGCCGATTAAGGTTGTTCCTGTACGTTCGGCGGCTTCCACTCCAGAGCCGATAGCTGCGGTTATAGAGGCAATTATCGGAATTCGCATACGAGCCGCCTTTAAAACCGCGTCACCAGTTAGACGCCCACTAGAAGCGAGAAAGCAACTCTTAAAATCCGTTCTTTGAAGCGCTCCAAACCCGATAACCTTGTCTATGGCATTGTGACGCCCGACATCCTCAGCGCAAGCTAAAAGCTCGCCTTTCGCAGAATATAACGCTGCCACGTGAACACCGCCCGTTTTTCTAAAGGTTTGGGCGAGCATGTTGAGGCGTTTAACTGACTCCGCAATGATTTCGGCTTCCACTTTCAAGCCTAGGGGCGCTTTTGGGAGATTAAGTCGGTCAATGAGCTTCGAGATCGGCCAATAGTCTGTGGAGCCGCATGCTGAAGTGATTAATCTCGAAAAAGGTTGAGAAAGTGAAATCTGCTTTTCAGCGTCGATGCCACGCTTCAATCTTATTCGACATTCTCCATTCGTCCCTAAGCGTATTTCCTGAATTTCATTTATGGACTTTAACACTCCTTCTGAAAGGAGATGCCCAATGCACAGTTCCTTTAGCTGACTTGGAGAACAAATAATGGTCACGTAGCGGACTTGATTCAGAAAAATGTGGAGCGGAGCTTCTTCTGCAACTAGGTCTTTTTGACGCATAATTTTCCGAGCGGAAAAATCCACTTTTGAAACTTCAACTTCCCGCATTGCCACAGCCTTCTCTAAGCCTTAAGTTTCGAGATGACATGTCTAACGATTTCATCCGTAATGTTCACTTTAGTAACCGATTGTAGCCCCCTCCAACCGGGCTGACTGTTCAACTCAAGAATCACGGGTCCTTGAGGACCATCTAATAGGTCCACGCCAGCTACTACGCAGCCAATCGTTTCAGTTGCCTTCACTGCGATTTCCTCCATTTCATCATCAAGCTTTTTTATGGGCACTGGCTTAGCGCCTAGACTCACGTTTGTCTTCCAATTGTTGCTGGCTACGCGGCGCATGGATGCTATGGTTCGACCGCCCACTACAAGGGTCCTTATGTCTGAGAATCCGTGTGGAATGAACTCCTGAATGTAAAGTACGCCATGATAGAAGGAAATTGTCCTAAACACCCTTGTGGCAATGTTGGCGTCCGAAATTCTCGTGGAGCCCATGCCCCTAGACCCGAAAATTGGCTTTACAACCACGTCTCTTCCTAGCTCATAGAAAGCCTTTAGGGCTTCTTCTGGGTTTTCAGTTACTACCGTCCGTGGAACAGGCAGCCCACGCTCCTCCAAAAGGGCTAGAGTGTAATATTTGTCTACGGAGCGTTCAATTGAAGACGGGGGATTAACGATCAGCATTCCTAGGCGTTCAAGCCGATGCAGGACATCCATTCTAAATATGATTTCTTCTAAAGAGCCGCGCCCGATCGGGCGGACAATTAAGGCGTCTAAATCCTTGAGGATGTCGGTTTCTCCCACTGACGCTTTCGGCGCATATTTGACTCGAGCCACAAGTTGACTAAAGCTGAAACATGCGGGATTTATGCCCTGGCGCTTCATCGCCTCTCGCAGTTGAGTTGAGCACCATCCGTTCTCGTTTCTCGTTATTAGTCCCATCTTCAAGCTTTATCCGCCCTCTCCATTAACGTCGTTCATGTTGGAAAATAAAGATTAGTCTCACCGATTTAATGCGGAGTCTCAAAAATCAGAATTTTTTGACAAATTTTTCAAGTTGCATCGCATTTTCTATCTTTTTGGATAAGTCTAAGTGTAAATATGCTCCATGATCATTGTAGTACGGCGGTCCTCTTCGAGAGAATAAAGTCAGAATTCTTCCTCCATGATTTATTTTGAATCCCTCTCCGCTCGGTTCATGCCCCCTAATCAAAACTTTAACGCCAAACATGTTTAGGAACTTCTCTGTTACGTCTTCTCCGAAGAGTTTTCCCGCTCCCCTAGGAGACGGGTAAGTTCCCCTCATTCCTTCTTCTGGGTCGCTCCAGAGGATTTCTTCCAGATGGCTTTCCATCGGATGCTTTTCGTGGGCGCAGGCTACGTCCTCCAGCCTCGAAGCCTCGCTCGGCACGCCGCCATGAAGCAGAATGAATTTTTCCTCGACGAGTACGGCGTTGTAAAGATAGTTGAAGAGCTCGCGTAATTTTATGTACGCATTTAATCCTTCTTCGCCAAACTTGCTATGCAATTGATCGGGCAAATCGTGGGGATAAGCAAGAATGTCCTTGGGTCCTTCGTGGTTCCCCCTCATGAGCACAACTTTTTCGGGAAAGAGCTCCTTAAGCTTCAATACAATATGGTAAACTTCGGGCGAATGGGAGCCGCGGTCTCCGTAATCTCCAAGAAAGACTAGGAGGGAATCCTCTTTTTCTTGAGCTTTCTTTACGAAGCGAGTACTGTCCAAAATGTACACGAGGCTTTCTAGGTCTCCATGTAAATCTCCAACAACGACCGCCTCGCCCTTAGGCATCAAACTAATAAGCCTGCCATTAATCCGTAAGTTTCCAACGTTTCCCTGTTCCTTGGCTAGCAGATGAGCGACTTCTTCGATCAATCGAAGGAATTCGTCTATGTTTACCTTCACGGCATCATCGACTAAATCTTCGATGTCTCCATTTCTGAGGGACAATCCGCCACTCTCGAGCTAACTGAGACTAGCAATTCACGCAACAGGAATTAAAAGTTGCGCAGAAACAAGAGGCTACTGTAAGAAAATACGCCAAAAAATAGATAGGAAGAATAACCTAGAACAATAGTTGTAGACGCATCCGAAGGAGGAATATAAGCCTTGGGAACCACTGTAGAGCAAAGGAGAAGAGAAAGCAAATGTAAGGAGGAGTCATCCTAAGATTAAGGATGTAAATAGTGAGTGGGGGTTAACATATTTTAGGGCCATAGTTATATCTATCGTCTACTAACCTGAGGGCTAGGCGGTGTGCATCATTTAGAGTGGTTAACTCTAACACAAAAAGTGTTTATGGATAGTAAATTTAAGGTTTATGAAATCCTTTTTTAACTCGGCTTGATACGAAGCCCTTAATACCAAAATTCCTTTTCTTTTCTGTTTAATAATGCAATTCATCCTAAAAGGATTGAAAAATTTGTTATTAAAGCCCAAATGTAAAATGGCGATGCCACAATTATGGCTATTGAAAAGCCGAGCTTCATTGTTCTAATCCACATTTCATACTTTCCTTTTATTGGTATAACAACCCCTATGGCGACGGCTGGCAATAAACCGAACTTCACTATTAGGGCGAAAATGAGTTCAGGTAAGCCCTTCGTTAATAGAGGCGCAAAAAACCTGTTTTGTTCAACAACTTCGGGAACACAGTATAAACACAGCAGAGTTGAAGCTGCATCAAAAACGTTGAAAATTAAAAGAGCAAAGAAAGAAATCTTTATGACTTTATTCAATTTCTCAGGGTCTATACTCATAATGAAACGTTTTTCTCGCTGATATACCTTTATGTAATGTTCTTTTAAGCGGTGCAGAGATTGCCGAATCATAACGTTCAAAAATATATCAATTCTTAAATTAATTTTATTAAGCCAAAATCCATGTTAAACCGAAATCCTCAAGACTCAGCGGTTTAAAAGTTGTCACTTCTCAAGTTTGTATGAAATTTTTTCCAATACCACTGCCCTCTATTGTGTCACAAAAGGAAAAGTGGGCCGGGAGAGATTTGAACCTACAACGGCGTGGCGAAATCTCCCGCAAATTCCCTTTTTTTCTGTTTTCCAACGCTTTTTTAGTCTGATTTTCATTTTTAGCCCGCCAAAACACGTGTTTTATTCTGTTAGCAACAACTAATAGAAGAAGATTCTAAGTCTGGTTGACGAATTATTCTTTTACTTCAAGGTATCTTATGCAGGTTGCGTTGTTTAATGGTCA
>JBBIVD010000031.1:8645-9159 GCA_037439925.1 Candidatus Bathyarchaeota archaeon | reverse complement strand
TATTTAAGGGTTCGCACTTAATTTGGAGCGGGCCCGCGGGGATTCGAACCCCGGACTTCCGGCTCCGCAGGCCAGCGTCTTAATCCTGGCTAGACCACGGGCCCTTTTTACTGGGCGCTCTTTCGCACACGTTAAGATAATACCTTAATTAAACTTAAAGTTAGTGTGTGAAAAAGCAGGATGGGATAATAGGCAAAGTGAAATATTGCTGGAAAATGTTTTGGGGTCTGCTACTCCAGGTGTCTTCATTCTTGCTCAAGGTCTGTCTGGGACGGCAGCATCATCCCCCAGTTAATAGTAGGGGGTTCTGTCCATTAAACTTTAGGGTTTCTTTATCGTCCGTTCCAGCGCGTCGATTACGTTTTTTCTTCCCATGGCAATTATGTATGGTCCCAGTCTCGGTCCTTCTGGTGCTCCTAACAGAATTGTATATAGGGTCTTGAAGAACTGTTTCGGTTTAATGCCGTGTTTCCTTGTGATGTTGAATATGGCGCCTTGTAGTTGGTTTTCGTCT
>JBBIVD010000031.1:0-8619 GCA_037439925.1 Candidatus Bathyarchaeota archaeon | reverse complement strand
AGCTCTTTAATTGCTGACGCTTCCTGTCCGCTTAGCCTTATAGCCGTTTCCCTGATTTCAGCGAAGTCCTGTGCCCAGTTTAGGGCGTATTCCATCCTCTTTTCCAAGTCTTCTGAAGGTTCGTCCACGGAGTAGCCGTAGTCTCTGAGCTTTTCTACTATGAACTCTTTTTCCGATCCTTTCGGCGACACTTTGGCCAAGTAAGTAAGCAGGTTGTATGGCACATGCATGCCCGGTTTAGGAGGCGGCTTTAAAAACCAGCAGTATTTGTAGAGTCCAGAGAGTTTGGCGTGTTCCTTCTTATCGGGAACTTGTCTCTTTCCAAAGTATATGTCTTCCAGCTCGTCCAGTTCGTTCATGTATGTAGGTATGTCAAAGACAGAGATGGAACGTGCTCCAACAAACCGCTTTAACATCAGCAAGTTTAGAGACTGGGGCGAACCGTAGCGGAACCAAACCTGAGGTGTGAAGACTACACCCGTAGATTTGGAAAACTTTCTTCCGCCTTTTGCCAAAAACAGTTCATATTTAGCGTGATGTGGGGGTGGCCACCCTAGGATTTCTTGGCATATTCGGTCGTTGACCCTCACAGAGTCGGCTATGTCTTTTCCGTATGCCTCAAATCTTATGTCAAGTACTTTCCATCGTGCAGCGAACTCTACTTTCCAGACGAGTTTGCCTTCTCCTTTGGTGTAGTCGGCTTCACCTTTGTGCCCGCATCCCTCGAACCATTGTCCCTTGATTTCCATCCCTTCGCAGGAATAGAGAACCTTATCTTCCTTTGGAAGAAAACCATACGCCTTTGTGGTATAGATGCGTCCGCAGTTGGCACAAATAGCAAAATAGGGAAGCGCTTCCTCAAACTTTTCTTGTCCCACCTCTTCTTTAATGATTTCGCCGACTCGTTTGGCGTTTAAGAGTAGAGTTCTGATTTCGTTGTTAAGCAAACCCCTTTTATAAACGTCTGCGGCTGACATAAAAGTATATTCGACTCCGCATTTGTCAAAGGCTTCAAGCAGCAAGGATGTGGCGTGTTCACCGAAGCTTTCATGACATTTTTCGGGGTCTGGAATAGAGGTCACTGGATAACCCAAATACTTATTCAATGTTTTAGGCAGTCCAGGCGGAACCTTGCGCAGTCCATCCTTATCGTCGGCGAACGCTATCAATTCAGAGCGGTAATTTTGCGCCTGTAACGCAACGGTCACGGCATAAGACCTTATAGCGTCGCTTAAATTGCCGACATGGGGAATGCCTGAAGCGCTGACTCCCATTTCAGTGCGGATAAGGTCGAGGCTTCTGCCAAGCCTCCGCTCCCGCTCAACAATCTCAAATGCAGTTTTGTCGTACCATGTGCCATGACCGATAATCTTCTCCGCCATAATCGAAGCTTCTCCTCTCACATTTCACTTACAATTTTCTTGCAGCTAAATAAAAACCGTTCCACTCTTTCTTTCCATAGCCTCCGATAATTTAATATTACAATAAATTTATAACCAATTATAGATAATACCCAATTAAATGGTGATTCGCCTTGGCATGCGAAAAGAAGGAAAAAAAGAAAAAGAAATAGCCACAAATAAGTTTTCCAGCTAAAAGTTTTCTACCTAATTTTCCATCTTTTAATTAGCTGGATTCTTCGCTTTCGAATTATTAATTAATGGAGTTCGGATGGGTATTGGTTGTTGCTATATGACCCAATAGCCAGACATGAGGCAATAGAAAAACTCGTAGCACGCAACGAGGAAAGAAAGTACTGGCGCTTCAGACCTGACCGCTGGTACGGCGGAATCATAACCGCCGATGCTGTAGGCTGTGGACTAGTTTGCAGGTACTGCTGGGTCTCCGACGCCGTAATGTTTCATCCTGCGCATGTTGGAAAATTCTATAGCCCTGAAGTTGTGGCTAAAACTTTGGTGGGCATGGCGAGGAAGCGAAACCTAAAGCAATTGAGGGTGAGTGGAGGGGAGCCAACCATAGGAAAAAAGCACTTGCTCCAGCTATTGGACAACCTTGAGGGGCAACCATACCTCTTTATTTTGGAAACCAACGGAATTTTATTAGGAAACGACAAACAGTACTCAAAGGAGCTAGCCAAATATCCCTTCCTTCATGTTCGAGTGTCGTTGAAGGGATGCGACGAAAAGGAATTCGCTATGCTAACTGGCGCTAAACCCGAAGGTTTCACTCTCCAAATGAAAGCCCTCGAAAATCTATTGGAAGCGGGCGTTAGTTGCCACCCAGCCGCCATGGCGTCCTTCTCAAAAAAGGAAAGTCTGAAAGAGCTCACTAAACGGTTAAGAGGCATTAGCCCCAAATTAACCGAAGACTTAGAAATCGAGGAACTAATCCTTTACCCAAGCGTAAAAAGAAGAATAGAAAAACATAACCTAAAATATTATAGCGCCTACACGCCTGAAGGCGTTCTCAAAGAATAAATCATGATTTCATTTTCGCCACATTCGAAGAGCCAAAACCACAGCCAATATTCCTATGCCCGCTAAAATCAGTGCAAGAGCTAAGATCAAGTTAATAAGCCCACGAATATTGAGGTACCAAACACCGCCTATTGCCACGAACAGAAATCCCCAGATAAACGTGCTAGATGCTCCGCGCTCATATTTTTCAGGGGCTTTCGCCCTTATTCCAGCTAGGATGATGATCCAAGCGCCATAGGAGACGAGAACTAAAGAGAGGAGCTCGTGCCATCCCTTAATGTATCCAGTTTCAAGGGCAATTAGGAGAACTGCAATAACCACTACGAGTACACCAAAAGAAAGGAGCCCTAATGGTCTTTTCGGCATGAATGTTTACCCCAAACTCATTAAAGCCTCTGTCCGCATTCTGGACAGAACTTAGCCGTTGCCAGTACTGAACGACCGCATTTTGGGCAGTTTTTGGTCGTGTCAGATGGCGCCGCAATTTTCGCCCCGCATTCTGGACAGAACTTCGACGTGGCAGGTATATGCGCGCTGCAGTTAGGACAAATAAGCAGTGCGGCGGCTGGCGCTTGGGTGGGTCCCGTGGGCGCCATGACTTGGGGTATGAGAACCATTCCTGCTCCTAAGGCGGCTCCTGGAGATTTGCCGAGCTCTTTGGCGGCTTCTTTCACGGTTTCCATTCTTAGGACTTCGGACGGTGCGGCTCGTCCAGATTTCAGCCAGAAAAGCCTTTCACGGTATTCGGGTGTGGTGTCTATTCCTTCGAAGCGGAGGTCCACGAGGTCTAGTCCTATTCTTCTGAAGGCGTCTAGGATGGCGTTTTTCACTGTTAGAGAGGTTTCGTCCAGCCTTGTGAAAACGGTGAGTAAATCATATTTTGAAAGCTCATCAATGATCTTCTCGTTTAGGAAGCCTCGGAGGTAGTCGTTAACGTCGCTTGTCGTGTAGGCGTTCTGCCCGCCGACGACCTCCATAACAAACAGCTGAGGATTTTCAGCTTTGAACCAGAAGGTTCCGTAAACCTGCAGCGGAGCCAGCTCTGTTGTCTGCGCCCGTGTTCCATATTTTCCAGGGAACACCCGAGTCGAAATGAAAATCACTGACGCCTTAAAGGGCGTTTCCTTGTATCCAGCGATTCTAGACAAAACCTTAGTTAATAACGGTAAGTTTAGGGTCGTTAAGGTATGTCTTCCCGGTCCGAATACATCATAAGCTTTTCCATCTCTAAAAAAGACTGCAGCCTCATATTCGTGGACGACGAGTTGCGCTCCCCATGTGATGTCTTCTTCGGGGTACCTCCAAACTATGTCCTCAGGCCTTGGATTCTTCCATTCGATAATTTGCGCCATTTTATTTTCACTCCTTAACTCCTAATATTATGTCTTCTCTTTCATCGAATGTTTGCTCTAATAGTTCCAGCGAGTTACGCAGTTTTTCAACGTGTTCCCTCGCGTGTTCAAAGGCGCCTCTCATGGCTTCTTTTTTGAAAGAGCAGGTTTCGTCAACGATTTTTTGCGCTTGACCCATTAGGCTGTTGTCAAAGGCAATCATTTTATCAAGTTTTTCCTCCTGAACTTTTAAAACGTTGAAGAAGCCAGCGTAACCGTAAGAGGCGTGGTTAATTTTTTCCGCGACCCGATCGATCCTCATTATGAGTTGATCCATATCCGTTAGCAATTCGTGAATGCGATTAGCTGAAAGCTTTTGGAAAATTTCCTTCAGGTCCGTTCTGGCTTCCATCATCTTCCTATATGTTTGGTTTCTGACGAGCCTGTCGGATTCCCTTCGCGTTTCCTTTTCTTTATATCCTCTAAATCCAGGAAGCTCGGCTAGAATTTTTTCGAGAAGCGCCCTTTCACCCTTAGCCTTCTCATACAATCCTTTTTCCCCGCTCAAACCTACTTCTCCTCATTCTCTTCAAAATGAGAAGGAATCAGCTTTTAAACTTGCTTATCTTGGAATAGGCTGAACTTCGTTGAGGGAATGTCTCCCTTAATGATTGTTCCCGTGGCGCCATCCGCAATGATATCATATCTCTCGCCCTTATACTCATAGACAATGAACCATATTGGTGCATGCAAGTAGACAGAATCGCCCACGGAAAATTCGGTTTTTATTTCTATGATTTTGTCCACCTCTTTTTGCGCTAAAAATTGATGGTGACTTTCCACCTGCTGCTTAGCCATTTCAACTGCCTCTGCCTTGTCGATTTCGCTGTTCAGCACTTTGGCGAAGCCTTCAATTTTTCGGAAATCGTAGGGAATTTTTCCTTCAAGGGGTACGTCATATTCCCTAGTGGGAAAACTCGTGGCTTTCCTCGCTAAAACCAACCAATCGTATTTTTTCTCTATTTTTCCCTCTTTCACGACGGATGGACCCAGTCTTTCAAATACGCCCTTATAGTTGCTAATGGCGCTTAGGGAAACAACCCAGAAAGGTAAGTATACGAGGTTTTTCTCTATGATTTTTGATTTTTTGGCGAGGTCGCCCGGCTTGAGGAAGCCCGACCGCATCCAGTCGCGAACGTTTTCCTCAATCTGATTTAAATCGTATTCGTTTATGAACATGGAGTGCTCAAGCGTAAAGGGCTTGCCTGTCTCTATGACAGATGTGAAACCGCAGTAGTGACAAGTCACGAGGATTTCGCCTGGATTAAACGTTAAAGGTGCGCCGCAATGAGAACAACGAATTTCCTGAACAACCGACAAGCCTTAAGCACCTCTAGTTATTCAACTGCTTTTCAACATAAAGTTTAAGTCATGATTCATTTAAGCTTGAAGGCGAGGAGACCACGCTTTATGGCTAGGCTGGCTCAACTGAAACTTTCTATGGCATTCGCTGTTTTTCTTCTCGCCATCATATTTTCCGCCTTCTTAGCGATTTTAATGGCGATCATCAATCTTCCTCTAATTTACGCCGTGTTCATAACCATCATCTTCGTATTGATCCAATATTTAATTGGACCCGAAATTGTCAAGTGGTCAACGGGTCTAAGGTATCTGCGTCAAGGAGAAAACCCGTGGCTTGAGACAACCGTCAAAGAATTAGCCCAAAAAAGCGGGATACCCCTGCCACATCTGGCCGTTGTTCCCGACCCTACGCCTAATGCCTTTGTTTTTGGAAGAAGCAGGAGAGGCGCAACTTTAGCGGTTCACGAGGGACTGCTTAAAGAGCTCGATCAAGCTGAAATCCGTGGAGTAATTGGACATGAATTGGGGCACGTTAAACACAGAGACTTCATAGTTATGACTGTACTCTCAGCTTTGCCGCTATTAGCGTACATAATTGCGCGAGGAACTTTCGAAGCTGTGAGGTTCAGCGGCGCTAGAACTCGGAGGAAAGAGGGCGGAGGCGTTGGAGCCGCTCTTTTGGCGGCTGCCCTCATCTCCTACGTGGTATACATTGTTTCCCTTTTGTGCGTCATGAAGTTGAGCCGCTTGCGTGAGCATTATGCGGACGCCTACTCGGCCTATGTAACGGAATCGCCTCACGATTTAGAGAGCGCTTTAACCAAGATTACTTACGGTTTGTCCCTTGCGCCGACGCCTACCCATGGAGCCCGAGCTTTATTCATAGGCGATCCAGCCTTGGCTAAGCAGGAATGCCGAGGAATAATAGAGCGGAAAACTGAGTATGACTTGGACAGAGACGGCGTTCTAGATGAGAGGGAGCTTGAACTCGCCATGGAAAGGGAGGCGAAGTCCACGTGGACAAAAATCAACACTAGCTTCGCTACACATCCGCCTACCTACAAACGCATTCTATTGCTGAGAGAAATCGAAAAAGAAATGGCTAGTGGCAAGTTCAGCAGTAGCCGCATATACGCCAAAATTTAAACGCTTTTTATGGCATTTTGAACAGCCTCAATGAAGGAGCGGGTCTCGTCTCTTTCTAAGCTAAACTGAAAAATTTCGTCAATCCAAGGCTTAGTTAAATTCAATAGTAGAGGGTCTATTTCCGCTAGTATATAAACCAAAAAACATTTCGCATTTTGGCTTCGTTGCTTGAGAAGGAGAAACGATGCTAAAGAAGTTTTCAGCCTCGAAGAGTCAAGCTCCACTTTAGCGTCAATGGCGACAATTGGCTTCACGAAGCCATCAAGCTCTTTGCCCACTATAACGTCGAACTCCATTCCGTATTTTCGACCCGCTCCCTCCCAAATCAGGCATTTTTCACCCCAATAAACGCCCAAGGGCTTAGGAAAAGAAACCTCAGCCTGAATTAAACGGTAGACGAATTCCTCGAAGGAGTAGGCTCGAAACTTCCCGAAGAGTTGAGCTACGCCGATTTCATCCTTGTTTTCCTCAATGGCTTTCAAAAAGTTAAGTAGGCTTTTCAATTGTAGGCTTTGCGTCCAATGGCAATATTGCTTATTAAGGAAACCTCCTAACTCTCGAGTTTTGAGATTAGAGCTCAAGCGAAGTTGGTTTATATAGTCGGTTGGCTTTTTCAGTTTAGTCATATAACTTGGACTATGAGAAAGAAGGTTATTTATACTTTCCAACGAAAAAGTAAGGGAGGAGAGCGAAATGAAGGTAAAGCTTCTTCATTACACGCCGAACCCAGAACTGCTATGCGCCGCCGCGGCGATGACATCCTACAAAAGCGAAGGAACATCCGCACTAATCGAAAAGCTTGATTTGGAAAAGGCTAGAAAAACTCTCAGAAGGGTTATGGGCTACGGTCACCTTTCGGTTATAGAGCATGCTTCCTTCACTTACAGTGTTGAAGGAGTTTCACGGGCTTTAACCCATCAGTTGGTTAGGCACAGAATTGCGTCCTACACGCAGCAGAGCCAGAGGTACGTGGCATACGACGCCCTAGAATACTACGTTACGCCTGAAAGCATAAACCAAAACGATAGCGCCAAAAAACTTTACCATGAAACTCTAGGGAAAGTAACAGACGCCTACCAAAAACTCCTAAAAAACGGGATTCCCGAAGAAGACGCAAGATACATTCTGCCAAACGCAGCGAAAACAAACATTGTAATAACTATGAACGCTAGGGAACTCCGCCATTTCTTTAATCTGCGATGCTGCGAAAGAGCCCAGTGGGAAATAAGGGAAATGGCAACCGAAATGCTGAGACAAGCAAAGAAAGTTGCCCCTGTCATCTTCGAAAACGCGGGTCCATCATGCATAGAGCTAGGCTACTGCCCAGAAAGAGAATTAAAGCCATCTGCATGCAACATTGAAAACATAAAGAGAAAATTTAGGGAATTAACTTAACCATTGACTTTCTGAAACAACATAACGTCAAGTTCAAAATCTTAAATGCGTATATGCCAACTGGTCGCCAAGCAGAATTTCAGAAATTTAAACCGCAACAATTAGAAAAAGATTAAATAAGAACCGTTGCTTTATTCGGTTACTCTGGTAGTTTAAAATTTAAAAGTGTTAAGAAACGTCGTAAAAGGTGACGAAAACATCTATGCTGTCATCATAATTTTGTAGGGGGAGGATGAAAATTGTCTAGAAAAGCCACAGTCATGAAAATAAAGGAGTTAAAGACGGATTTCGGCGTTATACAGAATTTAGAAGTGTCAATTGGAAAGATTCTCGATGAGACTTGGGAGGAGCCTGCTGGTCCAACGCCTTACCCATCTATGACTAGCCTAAGGGAATGGGACCTTAAGCTTCTGCAAAGATATAAACCGTTTTACATGCCTTTCTGCGACGTTTGCTGCCTCTGCACTTTTGGCAAATGCGACTTAACGAGGGGAAAGCGCGGAGCCTGCGGAATAGACATGAGCGCCCAGCAGTCACGCATAGTTTTGCTCGCTTGCTGCATAGGAGCCGCCACACACATCAGTCACGCTAGGCACCTTGTTGAGCACTTAACAGAAAAATTTGGTCGAGACTTTCCCATCGATGTAGGCGGAGTAAACGTCGAAGTTGAAGCCCCAATTACACGTTTAGTCTGCGGTGTTAGACCGAAAACGCTCGGCGACCTAGAAGACGTATTAGACTACCTTGAAAATCAGGTTACCCATCTGCTTTCGGCAACCCACACGGGACAAGAAGGAAGCAATATTGACTTCGAATCAAAAGTCTTTCACGCAGGCATGATAGACCAGGTCGGAATGGAGGTTGCAGACATGGCGCAGATTGCAACCTACGGCTTCCCAAAGGCTGATCCAGAGGCGCCCCTCGTGGAAATAGGGTTCGGAGTGGTC
>JBBIVD010000030.1:0-9338 GCA_037439925.1 Candidatus Bathyarchaeota archaeon | reverse complement strand
TTTCCCTCTTTATGAGGGATTTTATTTTTCAAGAGGAAAGGTGTTCCATGATATTCACATAAAAATTTATAATTTGCGAAAAGCTGAAAAATTCGAGTTTTATAATCAATTAAGAATAAAAAGGGATTTGAAAAAGAAAAAGGGCGATATTTAAAGTTTTTAATTGAAAAAATGGCGTAATTTCCTTTAAATGCGTTAAAAAAAAGAGGAATTGAATTATAGAAAAATTTACTTATGAAATATAAAAGCAGCGGGGACGTTTTCTAATTCGCCCTTTAGGCTTCAGCGAGGGAAACTCTATTAAGGAACTATTTCATTTGAAGGTATGAAGGGAAAGTCATGGGCGGAAAGAAAAAGTTATCCCTTAAGCAGATGGAAAGAATGCAAGCGAGGCAGGATTCTAGAAAGGGCGAATCCGCAAAGCCTACGAAGTCTGCGAAATCCGCTGGAACACAAACTAAAACGAAATCCATCGGAATATTCCCACCAGACCCTACGAGCAAGAAGGTCATTGAAGAACTTAAAAAAATGAGGGTTCTGACGCCGTATTCCGTGGCTTCGCACCTCGATTTACGCCTAAGCGCGGCGAAGCATTTTCTAAGGGAACTGGAGCAGCGGGGCACAATACAATACGTTTCCAGCAGCAGAAACCTTAAGGTTTATAAAATTGCCGATTAAACTAGGCGCATAATAGTTCGGGGATGAAGCTTGGCGGAGAACGTTTCCCGAATACCAATTAAGTTCATTATTAACGGATTAGGTGAGGCTGAGGGAGAGTTCGTCCGCCATATGGCTCCGAGAACAGTGGACGTCATCCTCAAGAAACTTCCCATCGAAGGACGCGCAGCATTGTGGAAAGAAGAAGTCTACTTCGAGATTCCAGTGAAAATAGGCGAAGAAAAGGCTAAGGCTCATGTTGAAAAGGGAACAATCGGCTTTTGGCCCATGGGAAACGCCCTCTGCATCTTCTACGGCGAAACTCAGCCCTACAGCCCAGTTAACATTGTTGGTCAAATAACTGGAAACCTAGAATTGTTTAGGCAGGTGAAAAGTGGAGCAAAAATTAGGGTTGAGAGAGCCTAAACCACGAAAAGAGAGGATTAGTTATGAGCGGCGAAATGAAGGACAGGGTTAAACAATTGGAAAGGGAACGAGACTCGCTTCTCAAGGAGTTAAAGGATTTAGACAGGCGACTAAAGGAAGGCGAAATCAGCGAGGAAGAGTATAAGGAGAAAAGGCACACCATTGAACGTGAACTGGTGGAAATCATGGACCGCCTAATCCAAATGGGATTCATAATGGGCGAAAGATAACGCCAATCATCCCACTTACTCAAGCGCCCTCATAGTTGAACTTGCTATATGCTCAATTTGGCTTGACGTTACGCCTGGATGAATGGGTAAAGAAAAAACCTGCTCAGCAGCTTTTTCTGTTTCTGGAAGGCGGCGGTTCTCAAATTTGCGGTAGTAGGGCATAAGGTGGATGGGAGTACCATAATAAACTGCGGCTCCTATTCCATGTTTCCTCAATTCATCCAAAATCCTATTTCTCATGTTTGCGTCTCCGCTTCTAAGCCTCACAGTGTATAGGTACCAGCTGTGCTTGCATCCCTGCGGTTCCATGGGCAACTGCAAATTCTTTGCCTTCTCAAGCTTTTCTGTTAAGAGTTCAGCGTTTTTTCTTCTTTTTTCCAGAAATTTTGGAAGTTTTTGGAGTTGCACGTAGCCTATGGCTGCTTCTATTTCGGGCATGCGATAATTACTCCCTAGCATGGACGAAACATACGATTCCTTTTCTCCGTGCATTCTGATTGAGCGGAGTTTTTCGGCGAATTCATCGCTGTTCGTGGTTATCATGCCGCCTTCGCCTGTTGTCATGTTCTTACTCGCATAAAAGCTCCAGCAAGCCATGTCTGCGAAGGCTCCCGGCGGCTTTCCCTTGTATAAGGCGCCGTGGGCTTGAGCCGCGTCTTCGATGAGCGTCAAATCGTGTTTTTCAGCGATTTCGCTTAGAGCCTTCATATCAGCCGATAAGCCGTATAAGTCCACGGGAATCATCGCCCTCGTTTTGCTGGTAATCGACTCCTCCGCCTTTTCAGAATTAATATTGTAGGCGTTCGGGTCTATGTCCACGAATAATGGTTTTGCGCCAACCAACGCTACGGCTTCGGCTGTCGCCACAAAAGTGAAACTTGGAACGATTACTTCGTCGCCTGGGCCTATTCCAGCGGCTAAAAGTGCCATTTGAAGGGCAGCGGTTCCATTGTTCACGGCTATGGCGTGCTTGGCGTTAACGAACTTGGCAAACGCGCTTTCAAACTTCGTGACCATTGGACCATTCGCGGGATGGCTAGTCAAAAATCGGCTCTTCAAAACTTGAGTGACCATCTTTATTTCCTGTTCGTCGATTTGAGGCATGTTAATAGGAATTGTTTCCATGAGCCTTTCACTGGGAAGCGTGTATTACGGCGACGGAATAATAAAGGTTTATGGACTTACGAGTTTCGCCACAACTTCTTTGACGATCTTCGCAGATGCGTCCGTCCTAAAGCCCTTTCTGTTAAAATGCGTAGGGACAGCCTTGAAGCCCATCTTTTTCAGTTCGCTTATTACGTGGGTTAGGGGCGGCGTCGGCAAACTAAGCTTATCACAGATTTTATCTGTCACATAATAAGTAATGGGTCCATCCGCCTCATTTCCAATGAGGGACAAAAGCTCAAAGATTCTCTTTTCCTGTCTCAAGTTTCTTCCA
Source organism: Candidatus Bathyarchaeota archaeon (assembly GCA_037439925.1). GTDB lineage: Archaea > Thermoproteota > Bathyarchaeia > Bathyarchaeales > Bathyarchaeaceae > JBBIVD01. The sequence continues at coordinate 6,587 of JBBIVD010000030.1, read as the reverse complement.
GCAGTTTCCTCTTCCATGTAACAGCAAAATTCCTCACTGCAAATTCTCCCCAGCCAGAGGGGGCCTGCCACGCTCAGTTTAGAGCCGCATTCGGGGCATTCCCACTTCAGAGGCGAGGCTAATTCCCCAAATGTTTCTCTGTGGAGGCATGTGAAGCAGTGGAGGACATATCCCATTTCATGGATGCTTTTGTCAGATTCCCTTGCGCCGTGATGTATGAGAGCGTAGACTCGAATGTAATGGTCTGTGCTGTGGCTGAAAACCGCCTCTACGCCTATATCGTGCTTCGCTGCAGTCATCGCCAAGCAGCCCATTAAAAGCCTAACGGCTAATTCGTGGCAGTACTCGGTACGCAAAGGTTTTCCACCGTATTTCCTAACGCCAGCCCTAGGGTGAACGCCACATAGAGGAGCCATGTCCGTGGCTGTTAGGGCTAATAGTCCGCCGTCACGTAATGCCCTCACGGCGGAGTCCATGTAAGGCGCTGGGGAGCCGAAAGGGTCTATGTCAATGAAGTCGAATCTTTTTCTCGGCGCTGCGTACCTGCTTAAAAGGAGGTTCGCATCCTCATTCGCAACTTCGACGAGGCTGCTGGATAAACCGTTGCGCTTTACGTTTAATCGAGCGAGTTCAGTTGCTTTTGGGTTAATGTCGCCCAAAACGATTTTTCGAATGCCCCTAACCTCCACGGCGAATCGGATTCCTCGAATGCCGCAGCCCGCTAAGGGTTCACAAACGGAAATGTCCCTCCCAACCATTTTTTGAAATGCTTGAAGCGCTAAAACAGCCAAGTCCCGATTTAACTCCATTGTGGGGTTGAAGAAGACTGGTGCCTTAGAAGGAGCTTTTTTCCAAGCTTCAAGCTTTGGCACTGCTACGCTAACTGTGCCTTCCTTCACGACTTCTGTGGGAAAACTGATGTTCAAGGGTTTTTCTCCATTTTACGTATGATTACTCAGTTAAGGCGTCACCACACTATGAATTAAGCAGTTACACAATCTCTAAAAGCCTTTAACCCTAATAATATACTGCTCTCCCGGAGGTGAGGACGCCCAGACCAATTTAATGCGCCGCTTGTCCACCATCCGCCCCTCATCTCTCTTTATTTTTATACACGAAAACCTTCTTAAGCTAAAGGACTAAAATTACCTAATAATATGAAAATCTTTCTCACGGGCATGCCAGGCTCAGGCAAATCCACAGTTCTGAAAAGGGTTATAGAGCAGTTGAAGGCTCAAGGACTAAAGGTCGGAGGAATAACAACACCCGAAGTCAGAGCTAGAGGCTACAGAACGGCCTTTAAAGTTTTAGACATTTTCTCAGGCGAAGAGGGAATCTTGGCGAGCATCGACCAACCTACGGGTCCTAGAGTTGGCAAATATAGAGTGAACATTCCTGACTTTGAGCGGGTTGCCTTATCTGCCTTAGACTTCGCCCTAAAAGAATGTGACATAATATGCATTGATGAACTGGGCAAGATGGAGTTTTTCTCAGCCAAGTTTAAACAAAGGGTTAATGAAATCGTAAAATCAGAAAAAACCATTATAGCCGTTGTCCACCGCAACTACGCCGAAAACTACGAAAAAATCGGAACCATGATCCACGTAACGCCAGAAAACCGAGAAAAAATAATAGGTCTAATAGTCTCAAAAATTCTAAAGCCAAAATAACAAGTTGATGAATTATTGGGGAAAACGCCTTGGAAATATTCGAAGTCATTAGAAAAAGAAGGAGTATAAGAGCCTACACCAAGGAAGATGTTTCAGAAGAAGAGGTCAAAAAGCTTATAGATACTGCGAGATGGGCTCCATCAGCGGGAAACATCCAACCATGGGAATTCATCATAGTAAGAAACGCGGAAACGAAACGTAAACTGTCAGTAGCCGCCCTAGATCAAAGCTTCATTGAAGAGGCGCCAGTGGTCATCGTTGTCTGTGCCGACCAAAAACGTTCGGCGTGGGGATACGGGCAAAGAGGCGCAACTCTATACTGCCTGCAGGACACGGCTGCAGCCACGCAGAACTTGCTCTTAGCCACTCATGCGTTAGGCTTAGGCGCATGCTGGATCGGAGCCTTCCGAGAAGAAGGGGTTAGGCAAGCTTTAAATTTGCCCATTGACGTGAGACCTGTCGCCATCGTTCCCGTGGGGCATCCAGCCGAGAAACCTATGGCTCCGTCGAGGAGACCCTTAAGCGAAATTGTTCATTACGAAAAATTTTAGAAGACAGATTGGAGTGCGGAAGTACAGAAACAATGATAAATACTTTTGGGGCTAATAGTTTCGACGGAGTGCAGAGTTGACTGCAGGCTTGAATAAATTCGGTAGGTTTTCTTCAGCTTTAGGCGGATTTCTAATATTTCTAGGGATGGTAATGATAGGCATATTTGCCCTAGCCCTTTTTGGTTTCATGGACATAACAATTTTCGGGAGCGAAAATTATCGGGCATTATTAATTCTAATTCTGTTAGTGGTCAGCGTACTTGACATAATATCAGGAATTATACTCGCTTTTAGGTGAGCCGCTAAAATGGGCGCAAGAGAAATCGTCGCTGCGGTCGTCGGCGTGATTCAAAGCTTGATAGGAGCGTCGGCAATCGCTTTCGCCTACCTTCTTTATTACAACTTATTCAACATTCAAGCCATTATCCAAGAAGTGTTAGGAATATCAGTGAGTGAGAACTTGCCCCTATGCATGTTTCTCGCCTTCACCTTCGGCTTTTTCTCGATCGTTAGCGGTTTTCTCCTGATCCATGAGTGGATGGAATCCAGATGACGAAAACGGAGACGAAAAGGGAGCTCGGGCTTTTCTATGCGATAATAATAGCCCTTAATGGGGCTATTGGAATCGAAATATTCGTGCTGTTGAACTACGCCATATACTTAGCTGGAACAGCCGTGACAATATCCCTTCTCCTATGTGGAATAATAAACTTGTTGACTATGTTAAGCTTCTGCGAGCTTGGGGCAACTATCCCCGAGGTTGGCAGCGACTACACGTACGCAAAGATAGCGTTCGGAGGAACCATCGCTTTTTTAGTCGGATGGCTAAGATGGCTAAGCAGCACTTTCGGAGCCGCCCTAGCCGCCATAGGCTTCGCCTCCATGCTCTCCTATTTTATTCCAGCAATTAGCATATCCCTAACCGCCGTAGGGATAATCATTGTTTTCATTTTGATAAACGTGCGTGGAATGAAGGAGGCTGACGCCATCACAGTTCTCATAGCTTTAGCCGCATTATCTGCATTTGTATCACTCGGTTTAAGATATGACTTTAATTCGGCAGCTCTTCAGCCGCTTACAATAAATGCTTTACCAGGGATTTTCGCAGCAACGGCTTACGTGTTTCCCATGTTTATCGGCGGAAGGGCGCTTGTGGCAGCAGCCTCTGGAATAAAAGAGCCTGGCAAAAATGTTCCGAGAGCCATACTCTTTTCCGCCGTAGTGACTATGATCCTCTATTGCGGCATGGCTTACGTTACCATAAAGGTTACGTCGCTGGAGGAACTGTCTAACCCTAGTACGCCATTTCTTACTAACGCAGCTAGGAAGATTATGGGTGATGTGGGAGGCGCTTTGCTCGTAATCGCTGGAATGTTCGCGGCTATTTGCTCCTTAACCACTTCGACGATGGTTCAATCGAGCATTATTCAAGGTTTAAGCAGAGACGGCTACTTTCCGAAATTTTTGTTGATAAGGCATAAGCGCTTCGGGACTCCTTATTTGGCAATTATCGTAAATTCGGTTTTCCTAGTGCTCTTCGCCGCTACGGGAGTCATAGAGTTCATAGGCTACGTTACGGGTTTCGCCGCCATGCTGGGATTCGCCCTCGTTAACATCACACTCATAAAGCTTCGTAAAGAAAAGCCCTTTCTTAATAGACCCTTCAGGACTCCGCTTTATCCCTTTGTTCCAATTCTGGGAATAATAATGTCGCTTGTACTCCTCATTTTCATTGAGTTGAGAGCGTCGGTACTGATGTTTGAGTTCATTGTTTTTGCTTTAATAGTATATTACCTAAGAATGACGGGTTATCATCGCATCCGCGTCGCCTTGGGAGGAATAAACCTAGGCATAGCTAGTTTCATAGCTTTGCTACTCTATTTAACTGTAAAAGGACTCATATTCTCCGCTGTGCCCCCACCTGTCCTATACACCTCAATTTTAATCTCTTTAGTTTACGCTATTGCAGGAATATTAAACCTAATCGTTAAGGTGAAATGAGCCTGTAAAAACGAATTTGGGGTCTTCATGCATGCCTAAGCGAATTCACGTAAAGAAGCCAGAGTTAAAAAGAGAGTTAGGTCTTCTGCAGGCGACCATGTTAGGAATAGGCGGCACATTGAGCGCAGGTAACTTCGTAATTTTAGGTCACGCTGCAGGTATGGCCGGCTACTCCATCATAATCGTAGTGATCGCCTGCGGAATCATAAGCCTATTCACAATGTTCAGCTATTGTGAGTTGGGCACGGTCATTCCCATGGCTGGAAGCGAATACACCTTTGCGAAAGTAGCCTACGGAGGATCCGTCGCATTCATAACAGGATGGTTCGAATGGATAAGCAATATGTTCTACGCCGCTCTGTCATCCCTAGGATTCGCCTACATAATCTCTTATCTAATCCCAGTTAACATAACGCTAACCGCGATTTTCATGGTCCTCATTTTCACGGCGATTAACATTAGGGGCGTAAAAGAGACGGGAACCGTGGAGAGCCTAATGACCCTATCTGTGCTGGTGATATTGGCGATTTACATCTGCAACGTATGGCTGCAAAATCCAAACGTAAGCGGATTCCAATTGTCTGCGCCAGGAGGTTTAGTCAGGGCGCTTGCAGCCGCCGCCTATCTCTTTGAATTGTATTTAGGAGCCGAAGCTGTAGCTGTTGCGCAGGCTGAAGTTAAGGACCCGCAGAAGACGATTCCGAGAGCTATGATGCTGTCCTCAATTGGACTAATTGTCTTTTACACTGCCATAGTTTACGTAACAATAATGACGGTGCCGCCTGAAATTCTCAAGGATCAAGTGTCGCCGATAGCCTTTGCGGCGGAGCAGGTTATGGGTAAGCTCGGAGCGATGCTTGTCACGGTTGCTGTGGCTATTGCGGGGTTAGCCGCCATAAACGGGTCGATTATGGCTCAGTCGAGGGTTCTTTATGCGTTGAGTAGGGACGGATATTTCCCCGAGGCTTTGTCGAAAATTCACAGGCGTTTTTGCACTCCTCACGTAGCTATCATCGTCAGTTCAGCTTTCACGGTAGCCCTAGTCGCCACGGGGGGCATAAACTTCGTCGTTTACGCCGTAAACTTCGGTTTCATAATAGGCTTTTGTCTCGTTAACTTATCATTGATGAAGCTTAGGAGGGAAAAGCCTCTGCTGAGGAGACCTTTTAAAGCGCCGCTGTATCCGTTTACTCCAATTGTCGGTATCGCCGCCTCGCTTCTGCTAATCCTCTTCATAGAAGACGCTGCGGTGCTAATTTTGGGAGCAGAGTTGACTATTTTGGCTTTATTGGCATACTACATCAAAATGGCTGGATACTCTCATATTCGCAGCGCATTTGGCGGAATAAGCCTAGGCATAGGAAGCCTAGGAGTTTTAGCGGCATATCTAATTAATTCAGGCTTGCTATCGCTAGCCTCTGAATCTAAAGGCGTGCTCATTTATGGTCTAATTTTCGTAAGCCTTGTCTACATTATAGCTGGCGTCTTGAATTCTACCACTAAACCATTGGGAAGATTTCCTTCGTAGAAGGCAAGTCTTTTATAACTGTTTCAGCATTGAGTATTTTCTGGTTAGGAGCCAGATGCCTAGAAAGAAGAATAGGAAGAGGGAGATTTCCGTCCGTTCCTTTCGTCTAAAGTGTAAGGAGGAACCGCTTCTTAAGGATACAACTGATGTGGAGCGGGTCGCCGTTTTCGAGGTCTCAAGTAGGATCGGTCGACTTTTAAGCAGTTTAATAATCGGCGTCGGCGTTCTGCTTTTCGTCTTCTCGCTGAATGCATTAGTCACCACCACAGAGCTTTCAATCCCTTGGCTAAAGTCTTTCTTTAGCAGTCTTCTAGGCTTCATAAACCTCGAAATGTTCTTTACGCCTCAAACAGAAAAAATAACCATAGGGTTTCTGGGATTTTTCGGCGTCCTGAACACACTGTGTGGACTACTCCTATTGGCAAAAGAGTAACAGCCTCTCGGCAAGGCATAAGCATAAGCACCGTCTAAGCTGCGATGACAAGCCTTTTATTCAGATTATCTTTAGTCATGTGGAGAAAAGGGAAAAGCCTTTGGAAAACGCAATCGAGGTCAAGGAATTAACTAAATTTTACGGTAGCTTACTCGCAGTTGACCACATCAGCTTTGAGGTTAGGGACAAAGAAATATTCGGTTTGCTGGGACCAAATGGCGCTGGGAAAACAACGACTATACGCATGATTTGCGGCATGCTCAGACCGACGAGCGGAACAGCCATAGTCGCTGGCTTCGACGTCGCTCAAAAACCGCAGGAGGTAAAACGCAGAATAGGCTTAGTTCCTGACATTTCAAACTTGTTCGGAGAGTTAAGCGCCAGAGTAAACCTAGAGTTCATGG
>JBBIVD010000029.1:577-9751 GCA_037439925.1 Candidatus Bathyarchaeota archaeon | reverse complement strand
GCCAAGATAGGCATAAACCTCGACGACTTTTTCAGGAATGGAAATGTCGACTCCGCCCAAGTTTTTCACCTTAAGTATCGAAACAACACTTGATTAGAACCCTTAACGTATAAAATTTGCGCTAAAAGTGAAAAAGGCTCCACAAATTAGGCGTAAAAAATGTATAAAAGGAAAACCGAAGGGAAAAGAAACGTGCAAATCGAGGATCCCGTTGAACAACACTAATGCAAACCTTTCATACCCCAAACGTATCGATAATAACACCATTAATGTCAATAATCAGCCATGCTGGAGACCACAAAGTTTATGTTACAAACAGACTTTTTCCCCAAAGTTTCTACTAGTTTCTCGTCTCTATTCAAGAAGCCAATATCATGAAAATTCGTGTTTCACCAACTTTACAAAAAAGGAGAAGCTTCGATGTGCTGAAAAAGAGCCTTGTTTCGGGCTTTTTTGGCGAGTGTGAATGCTTCTACATTACTTTATGTAGACAAAACCAGTGATTTTTGGCTTTTCTGAAAGGATGAGTTGTATAGTTTAGTGATGTTGGTGTTATCAGTATTACCTACCAAAATTATATCACTAAGTCCCGAAAGCGGTGGAGCCCTTCTCCGTCTGGATACAGAAGCATCAACAAAACTACGCTGATTTTGGTTTGGCAGGCGTCTGTTCACAATATTTTTAACCGCTATAAACCTTAAGTCTCTTTCTCATGGAGGAAAATGAAGATGAAGATTTTCAGTGAGAGCCTAACTTTTTCCACGAGGGGAGAAATCGACTTCATCGATCTCACGGGTAAGGTTGAAGAAATTGTTAGAAGATCGGGCGTAAAGGACGGTTTAGTCCACGTGTTCGCTCCCCACGCCACAGGAATCCTAATCTTAACCGAATATGAGTCAAGCCTACTGGAAGACATTAAAAACACCTTAGAAAAGCTGATTCCGAGACGCGCCCCCTATCATCATCCGTCCAACGCCCACGCCCATCTTAGGTCTGTGCTTCTAAGTCCAGAGAAAACTTTGCCCATAGTTGACGGCCGCGTCGTTTTAGGCACTTGGCAATCCCTAGTCTTCGTCGAAACCGACGTGTACCCGAGACACAGAACAATAATCGTACAAGTAATAGGCGAATAAGCGCATAGCATCGTTTCTCGTCTCTAGTAGACTCATTGCCCTTGTGGTCATTGAACAATTGAAATGGACTCTGAACTTGAAAATGATTAAAAATGAAGGCATCATTGCTGGTCCATTTGTACGCTGGTCGATTGGTATTATTGAGATTTCAGTTCACTTTTTATCTCATCAGAATGTATGAAATCCTTTTTGGCGCACTATTCCTAGTAGAAGTAGTCTCACCTCGGTCGGCCACTATACAATTTTTCATTATGATCCCAAACTTTGTTGTTTCCATTGGGGTAGGAGCCTTAATCTCCTCTTTGTTTTCGCTTGCGAAGTATGGCGCTATAAAATTTGCGAATAGCTATTAATTGAGGAAAATGTTTAGGCCTAAAGAGGTACGATTGCTTTCGCTTCAACTATTAACGTAGAGATTGTGACTTTTATAATAGATTTTTGATTATAATTTCATAATCATTAAATGAAATAGACATTTTTTCTTTCATTTTTTCATATTCGATAAATCATTTTCTAAAATAAAAGAAAGTAAACGAAAAGATTCACTCCAAATTTAAAAGAGAAATGAGACCAAAATGTTTTCTTTAAAGGTGGAAAGGGAAATCCATCATTGTTGTAACTTGCAGATTATGTTTTACCTTTATTAATTAACGTTCTTAATCTAATGATTATTTAAGATTCGAATTTTTTCGATAGTTAAGGGGCTTGGTGGGCTGCTTCTTTTGATTTTATGGCGTTGTTCGCGGCGTCGGAGTAGGCTTGTGTGCTTGTGTTGTACCATTCCTGTATGTAGAATGCTTGGTTTTGGGTCCAGCCTCTTGTTTCAGCATAGATTGTGTCGATTTCACTGCGACTCACCTTGTATCCTGCATAGGTGAAGTTGTTCCAAGCTAGGCTATAATAGTAAGTGGCGTTCACGTTAGGGTTCACAGCCAAAGTCTCGTTTGCTTCCTTAATTTCCTTCCACGCATTTTTTATCGGCTCATGTCTCCCTGCAATCCACATCCCGTAATAGTAATAAACAATTTCCTTTCCGATCTCCTGAAATGTTGCATTGTAGCCTTGAACACTTGGAAAGTTTAAGGCGAACGGGTTTATTCGAGGCGAGGAAACCGTGGCGTCGCTGCGTATGGGCAGACGGTACTTCCCTATTATGCTCTGCGCCCTTTCTGTGAGAATATAGTCTATAAAGGCTTTAGCCTCGTTAAGATATGTTCCGTCTTTAACGATGGCGACGGGATCAGGCTGCAGAACCGTAGCGTCGAGATACGTGAAGTTTACGTTGTCGTAAGCCATCATTTTATCGTACGCATAAAAGTCTGGAAGAATCGCCAATGGCATGTAGCCCGCTGCAACCTTTAAGGCGCTGACCTCTTCGCAGCTGTCATATTCCTTAACGAAGGCTGACAACCTAACTAGAAATTCCCATGCTTGTGTCCAGTTTTGAACTCCGCCGTTCATGGTGAGCATTCTACTTTGGATTATGAGCATAATGAATGGTGAAGTGAACTCCGATTCGGTGGGCTCCACCATGGTTATGTTTCCCTCATATTCCCCATTGAGAAGGTCGGTCCAGCTTTGAGGCGTCGGCAAGCCGTAGAGGCTAAGAGCGTGATCATTATACATTATTCCTAAGCCGTAGAGACTTGCGGCATACCATGAGGGTATGCTTTGATTCAAGTCCATTAAGGGACAGAAATGACATGTGGAATTTATCTCGTTTTTATTCGTTGAAGCATATGGAAGTAAATGGTCGCGAGCTTTTTCAAATAGGGAAAGTGGACCTCCCCACCAAATCTCTGCCTTAGGCTCACGAGGGGACACCACTCTTTGAAAGGCAGTTTGCGGATCAGTTGAAGTCAACGTTACTTCTATTGGACGGCCATACGTGTCTTGGTACCATGCCTTAAAATCGCTGGTTACTTCGTTTGCCAGTTGGCTTGGACAAACATGGAGAATGCGGAGGTATGTCGGATGTTTTACAAAGTAATAATAGGTTACAGTCGCAGCGATGCTTACTCCAAAAACCGCAACTATGAGGATGATTGTCAACGTGTAGGTTGAAAGTTTCCGCAATATGAAAGCCTCCTTCCTTTCGCCTAGCGCAAGCATTTATGGGAAAGTGTTATTTTACGAGTTGTGTTTTTGGATGGCTTCGGTTATTTTTTCCGATTTCTTCGTGGCTACTTCAACTGCTCTCATGAAGGCTGTTCTGATTCCGCTGCCTTCAAGTTCATATATTCCTTCGATCGTGACCCCTGCTGGAGTTACAACCATGTCCTTCAGTTCTGATAAGTGCTTTTGTGTTCCTAGAATGAGTTTTCCTGTTCCGACGGCTGTTTGCGCCGATGCGAGTAAGGCTAAATCCCTAGGTAAGCCCACTTTCAAACCCGCATACATTAGAGCCTCTACTATAATGGAGAGATAAGCTGGTCCGCTTCCGCTTAGTCCAGTTATGGCGTTCATGTATTTTTCGTCGACCTCCACGTATTTTCCCATTTGGCTGAAAATTTCCTCCGCTCTCTTCTTGTCCTCCTGAGTCACGTCTGAGCTCACACAGTAGGCTGTAAATGACTCCTGCACCAAAATGGCGACGTTGGGCATCGCCCTTATAAATCTAGTTTCGGGGGCTGTTTCCTTCAGAAACTGTAGCGGAACTGCGGCGGCTACGGAAATTACGAGTTTTCCCTTAATCTGCTCCCTTATTTCTTTCAGCACATTCCTGACGTCTAGGGGTTTCACGGAAAGGATAACGATGTCCGCTTCTCCGGCGGCTTTCCTATTGTCCTCGGTTACGGTGGCTCCGAGTTCCTCCAACTCCTTAAGCTTGTCAACTCTTCTCCTTGTAGCTATTATTTTCCATTCGCGTTTTCTCTGAAGAAGGCTTTTCGCAATGGCGCTTCCAATAATTCCCGCACCTATCACGCTTATCTTCATATTCCATCTCTCGTTTCCATTTCCTCTCGAATTAGTTCTCTTACTTTCGCATATTCCCTTATATTATCTTTGGTTCAGGTTAATGCTGATAATAATCTTTAAATTGTCTCCATCATCGCAATCTTCACAATAAATATCTGAGGCTTTGAAAGTGAGTTTAGTGAAACTTTCCCACAACGGTTTTTCTGTTCACATTCAACCAAAGCCGTTAGTTATTAAAATCAGAAGAGGCAGCGGGCTCCTATTAAAGCGGACTAGCGGCGAGGGAGACTATCAGAAAAAAGAGGAAGAATGGCTCCGCTTCGACGATGTTGAGATCGCCGGCACGGAACGAGACAAAGTCGTATTAAAGTGTAAAGGACAAGAAGTAGAAATGCTTCTCAAATTGCACCTTCACGATAGGGTCTTAGAAGTTACTTGGGAGAAAATTCAAGGTACGGTGCGGAGCACCTCGGACTTCTGGGCTTCACCACGAGGAACCCACTGGTACGGGCAAATAAACATGGACGCAAAATTCCCATATTTCGCTTTTCCCCTAAAGGATCACGTTTCAAAGATGGAACCCTTCGTTTTTAACACTCAAATGCCATTCTGGCTGAATGAAACGGGCGCCGCCATATTAGCCGACACGTACGAGCTTTTCGTCGCTCGCTTTGAAAGCGGCCTCCTTATCAGCGGACTAGACGTCGAGACTTTCAGTTATCATATTATTCTAGGAGAGGATGTTCGGGACGCACGCAGCATTTTTCAGCGTCGAGTGGGGATGCCAGAAAGAATCCCAAATGAATGCGTGTTCAAAAAGCCCATTTTCACCACGTGGGTTGAATTTAAGCAGAGCGTGAACCAAGAAAAGGTTATGGCTTTCGCTGAGAGCATACAAGCCCATGACTTTCCTTGCGGCGTGATTGAAATAGATGACAAGTGGGAAGCCCATTACGGCGACTTCACGTTTGACACTTCAAAGTTTCCCGACCCGAAATTAATGGTGGAATCGCTTCACAAAATGGGTTACCTAGTAACACTCTGGGTCTACCCATATTTCAACATGGACTCCGCTAACCACAAATACGCCGAGGAAAGGAACTATCTTGTCCTAGACCCTGAGAAGGATAAACCCGCAATTGTCCGATGGTGGAACGGAGAAGCAGGGCTCCTCGACATCAGTAACCCCGAAGCCCTAAAATGGTATAACGAAAAACTTCAGACTCTAAAGAAACTCTACGGCTTCGACGGTTTCAAATTCGACGCTGGCGACGCTGAAGCTTTCCCGTTAAAGAGAGTAGACGGCGGGTTCGCCAGACCCTTCAAAATCGGAGGAACCATGGGCAGCCTTAAACCCAATCAGTATACTGACAAATGGCTGGAATACATAGCGAGACATCAGTATAACCTAGCCGAGGTGAGAGTGGGATACTTAGCCCAGAGGTTCGGACTCATCGCCAGGGAAGGCGACAAGGACTCGAGATGGGGCCTCGACAATGGGCTTCACGCCATCATAACCCACGCGTTCAATCTTTCCATCAACGGCTATCCGTATATTATGCCTGACATGATCGGCGGAAACCAATACGACCAGACATGCGAAAGAGAACTCTTCATAAGATGGGCCGAAACTGCCTCCCTCATGCCCATAGTGCAATACTCCATCACTCCGTGGTCGTACGACGAGGAAGTAACAGCCATTGCCCGAAGCTACTCGCTACTCCATCTTAGTTTGAGTGAATATTACCTAGAACTTTCCAAGGCAGCAAAGGAAAACGGCGAGCCAATAATCTCTCCCCTTATACTCAGATATCCTCACGACAAGAAAAGCGCCACCATAAACGACCAATTCCTCATCGGCGACCTCCTAGTGGCGCCGGTTATCAATAAAAGCCAAGAGGAAAGAGAAGTTTACCTTCCAAAAGGAAAATGGATCGACTTCTGGACCGAGAAAGAGCTAACGGGACCGAAAATCGTCACGGCGAAGGCGCCTCTAGACCGTCTGCCCCTCTACGCAGCATCCCAAAACTCGGAACTTGTGGCGACGCTGAAAAAGGCGAAAACGGAAATTTTCAACAAATTGAATCCGGCTAAAATTTAGAGTGCCCATAGACCTCAAATGTTAATTCTCCAGTAAAATTAATTGAGGCGCTAAAGTTTAACATAATCTAATGTTAGGATGATGATTTAGATGGAGCTAAGATGGGATCCGATTTTAAGGGAATGGATTATAGTCGCTGGTGAAAGGGGAGAGCGTCCCTTACTGCCTAAAGGATGCCCATTCTGTCCAGGATCCGAGGAAGTTCGTAGAACAGACTGGACTGTTCTAAGCTTGCCTAACAAGTTTCCAGCTTTGAGGGTTGATCCACCGCCGCCTGATGTTAAATGCGATAGGAGTTTGTACCGCTGCAAGCCTTCTAAGGGTCACTGCGAAGTCGTAATTTACACGCCTGAACATAATAGTTCTCTAGCCGAATTAAGTGTCGAAAACATTAAGGCATTAATAGAATTGTGGGCTCAACGGTTTAAAGAATTAGGCGAGAAGGACTACGTAAAATATGTTTTCATATTCGAGAATAAGGGACGAATAATCGGAGTTACGCATGATCATCCGCACGGACAAATTTACGCTTTTCCATTCATTCCACCGCTGATTAAGAGGGAATTGTCGTCAAGCAAAATGTACATGAAACAGAACGGAACATGCCTCTTCTGTAGCATAATTGAGAAGGAGAAGAAGGATGCCCTTCGCATCGTATGCGAGAACGAAGGCTTCATATGCTTCCTTCCGTTCTTTGCACGCTGGCCTTACGGCGTTCACATATACCCCAAAAGACATGTAGAAGCCTTAACTGATTTAACAGAGGGCGAAAAGAAGATGTTCGCTTCTATCCTGAAGAAAGTGCTGAAAAAGTTTGATAATCTATTCAACATGAGTTTTCCCTACATGATGGTTCTGCATCAGAGGCCAACCGACGGGAAAGCCTATCCCTATTACCATTTCCACGTAGAGTTTTATCCGCCGTACCGCGAGAAAAACAAAGTCAAAAACTTCGCAAGTGTAGAAAATGGAGCTGGAACAATTACGTTCGATTATAGTCCCGAGATGAAAGCCAAAGAATTGAGAGAAAGCCCCGAAACTTGAAAATTAAGAAGGCTCAGAGTATGGGTACTTCAGTGGTTGTCTCTTCTCCTGGAAGGGCGGATTTTCTTAATACACACCAGGACTATAAGGGCTTACCAGTTGTGCCCGTTGCCGTTAATCTAAGAATGTACCTTTCTGCCAGACCCACAAAAAATAAAGTTTTCACGGTTAAGTCTCTTGATCTTGAAAGGTGCAACGAACCGTCAACGGATTCCTTTGAAATAAAAAGGAACGAAATGTTGAAGGGAAAATTTTTCGGCAACTACTTCCGCGGCGTAGTAAACGTACTGATGAAGCAGGGCTTAGCCGATAAGCTCCGGGGTATGGACATAACCATAAAGAGCGAGATACCTGTAGGCGCAGGACTGGCCAGCAGTGCAGCGCTAGAAGTTGCTTTCGTCGAATTACTGAATCATATGTGCAATCTCGGCTACACTAAGAAAGATTTGGCTGAAATAGCCTTCGCTGCGGAAAATCGGGAGGTAGGCGTTCCGTGTGGAAGGCTTGATCAGTATGGAGTTGCCTTCGGCGGGATCGTAAAGCTCGAGTGTAGACCGCCGTATAATGTTGAATCCCTTCCCTTCGAAGACTTAACCTTCGCCATAGTCGACTCTGGAATTAGACACTCTACGGGGGACATCCATCCTAAAAGGCAAATGGAAATAAACACAGGGCTGAAAGCCTTAATGGAGAGCCGAATTTTACCAGAAAAATTGAAAGCGAGGCTAGGATACGGATTCGATCAACCGAAATGGGAGGAAATAAGCGAAGAGGAAATTGAAGGTTTTCTTTCAATTATAAACGATAAAGCAAAGCGGAGAATCCTTTTCACCATAAAAATGCAGAGATTAACTGAATTTGCGCTCAAAATCTTACGGTTCCAAAAAATTAGCAAAAAGGAGATAATCCTAAACCTAGGCGAAGAAAGATGGAACATCATTCGGGAGTTGCCCCTCCATGAGCGTAACCACCGAATTTTAGGCGAAATAATGAACGACCAGCATTCTCTTTTAAGGGACCTTTACGATGTTAGTCTGCCTGAAATCGAGGAGATATGTTCAGGCGCCTTGGAAGCTGGAGCCTACGGCGCAAAGATATCGGGCGCGGGAATGGGCGGAAGCATCATAGCCCTAGTGAAAAACAAAGAAGAGGGCGGAAAGGTAGTTGATAAATGTCTGTCCGTGGGAGCGAAGAACGGATGGGTTTCAAAAGTAGGAGAAGGCGTAAGAGTAGAAAGCCTACATCCCTAGAAAGCGGCGTGCCCTCCCTTAAGACGCTTCCAACAAGGGGAATCTACACGTTAATTATGTTCTTGCCGAATGAGACTTGTTTGAATGTTGGAAAGCTGGGCTTTTGCCGATTCCTAGGGGGATATTACGCCTATACGGGGTCTGCTATGGGCACTGGGGCTTCAAGTTTAAACGGTCGAATTTCACGTCATTCACGGAAGAATAAGAGAAAATTTTGGCATATAGACTTCCTTCTAGCCGACGAGAACACAACCTTAACGGGTGTTGTTGCTGCGCAAACAAGCATGAAGCTAGAATGCGAAATGAACCGTTATATAAAGGAAACTGGAAAGGCAAAGATTCCTGTCCTAGGTTTCGGCGCCTCTGATTGCAGAAAAAATTGTGGGAGCCACCTTCTCCATTTCGAAGAAGACGTAAAGTCAAAAATCGCTGAGTTTTACGCTGAAAAACTTGGCTTTAAGCCCGTCGTTATCAATTTTAGTTTTTAAGTGGCAAAAGCCTCAAATTCCTTTTCATTGGCCTTAGATAAAATAGAAAGAAGTCGATTGGCGGTTCACGTGTCCATCACAATAAGGCGGGCTACTCCTGAAGACTTGGATGAGCTTTGGGAAATTGAGAAGGAATGTTTTACGGTTGAAGCGTTTACGAAAAAACAAATAGAATATCTTTTGAAAGCCCCTGCGGGAGTAAGCCTAATCGCTCAAATAAACCATGAAATTGCTGGATT
>JBBIVD010000029.1:0-554 GCA_037439925.1 Candidatus Bathyarchaeota archaeon | reverse complement strand
AATTTATTCGCGTAATGGAATGAAGGTTGGACACGTATACACGATTGATGTCTCAGCTAGATATAGAAGGAAGGGCGTAGCTTCGATGCTTCTAGGCGAACTTGAAAAGATTTTCGTGGAGACGGGCGTTAAAGCCTGCTATCTTGAAGTGCGTTTGGAAAATGTGGCGGCTCGGAGGCTTTACAAAAAGCATGGTTACGTGGAAGTGGAACGGCTTAGAAATCATTACGGCAGGGGGGTCCATGGAATTCGACTTAAAAAGCTCCTGTATTAGGCTGAGGACGACTGCATGCTTAAAAGTGTAACAAATCAAATGCTTTATTTCATAATTAATGGTGACAGTGAGGGTTAACTTGCTTAAGAGAATCATTTTGTTAGATTTCGCCTTGATGCTACTAGTGTTATCACATGTGTTTGGAGTAGTGGAGCTGGGAAGTTCATGGCACGGGATAGATAAAAGATGCTCTTCCGATTCAGAGACACTTGCCGTGCAAGAGGTTTTAGAAACTATTGTCGGTCAAATTAATGAAACTCGATTTATGTATTTGACTCGT
>JBBIVD010000028.1:0-9791 GCA_037439925.1 Candidatus Bathyarchaeota archaeon | reverse complement strand
AATTCTGTGCCGAGCTCTGTCTATTTTTAGGCATTATGTTTTCCGTCCTTACGGAAACAGACTACATGGTGATGACAAACGAAACGTAAAAAGTTTTTGTTACAGCCTTTTTGCTGTTAAGTATTTTCCATATGCCGGCTCAGCACTCAAGATCCACATCACATAGTCAGCGGGGCCAGAGTCGTCATCGCCACAACAACTTTAATGCGCATCTAACATAAAAGCATGCATGCTAAGAGAGCGCGCCGGCAACATGCCAAGCAAAATCAAGGTTGTTCCTTTAGCCGCAGAAAGCCTAGGCGTTAGGTCAATGTGCACTTACGTTGAGACGTCAGACGTAAAAATCCTCTTAGACGCCGGCGCTTCCTTGGCTCCTAAACGTTTCGGTTTTCCTCCCCATCCCAGAGAATATGAAGCCATGGCGGAGTGCCGTGAAAAAATATCGGAGGCTGCGGATAAGGCTGAAGTTGTTACATTAAGCCACTATCACTTTGACCATCATACGCCCTCCTACGAGGATTGGTGCTACAACTGGTCTTCAGCAGAAGTTGCGAGACAAATCTACGAAGGAAAGCTAGTTCTTATTAAAAGCTTCCGCGCCGTGATAAACTTCAGTCAAAGGCGCAGGGGCTGGATGTTCGCTAAAACTGGGGGGAAATATGCGAAAAAGCTGGAGGTAGCGGACAGCAAGACCTTCGAGTTCGGAGACACAAAGCTAAGGTTTTCAGACCCCGTTTTCCATGGGTCCGAGTATACGCCCCTAGGCTGGGTTTTAATGGCTACCATAGAAAACGGAGACGAAAGAGTGTTGTTCACGTCCGACGTTCAAGGTCCCATGTGCAATTCCACGTTAGAGGCGATTCTCGCCGAAAAGCCACAATTAATCATAGTGGGTGGGCCACCACTTTACTTAGCTGGATTCCACGTAAGATATGAAGACGCAGAACGAGGAATCAAAAACCTAGAGGAAATCGTAAAAAACGTGCCGACAACAATTTTGGAGCACCATATTCTAAGGGAGGAAAGGTGGAGAGAACTTTCTAAACCAGTGTTTGAGGCTGCGGCAAATGTGGGCCACCTAGTGCTTACGGCTGCAGAATACGCAGGAAAAGAAAATAATCTGTTAGAATTCAGGAGGAGGCAACTTTATGAATTTGAGCCGCCTAGCCTTGAGTTTCAAAAGTGGATGAAGTTACCGAGTTTGAAAAGGAAAGTGACAAAGCCTCCGATTTAAAATTTTAAAAGAAGCCTAGGTTTCCTTCCCTTTTGCATTTGTCTATTCCCCATTTGAAGGAAAAGTATCCTAGGGCAATGCAAACGAGCGTGATAATTATCAGTCCGGGCAACCCGCTCCATAGGCTTTTGAAGGAAGAAACCGTCCAAATGTCTGACAGAGTGTAACCGTTTATGAGAGTTTTCCTTGATAAGTAGAGAATGTAGGTTTGGGGCACAAAATACGATATGAACTGTAGGTTCTGGGGAAGGTTCTCAACAGGGAAAAGTAGGCCAGAAAAAAGTTGTCCTAATACGGCTGTAAACCAGAGGGCTGGATTCCAACGTTTAGTTATGATGATTCCTATGGCTCCGATCAGCCCTAACCCAAGCATGCATACCATGCCTACTAGCAGAACTACAATGAATGCGAGGACGGATGCTAAGGATATGACTAATTTAGCTTGGAAATAGTAGACTCCGCCCATGTAGATGAGGAAGTATACGGTGGACCAAACGAAGGACATTATGGAGCTTCCGGCAATGTATAGGCGTAGGCTTATCGGGCTCATTAAAACGTTCTCCATGGTCCAGGGATTAAATGTGTTAGTCGTCATAAACAATGCTTGATTAATGTATGTTTGAACAGCCATGCCTATGATTAGGTAGGTTAGAAAATTGGTACTATAGTATCGATCAACGTTTTCCACCACGGTGGCTGACTGCCCAAGGAAGCCGTAAGATAGGGCTCCCAGCGCTAAAGTAAATATGCTCATTGTGAAGTCGGTTTTGTAGGTGGTCCAGCTTATGAAGTCCCTTTCGAAGAAAGCAAAAAGCTTTCGTAAGGTTCTAATTCCTCTTTTAACGCCTGAAGTTATCATGGTTGAAGGCTCCTTCTAGTTAGTTTTATGAAGGCATCCTCTAAGGTAGGCTCCTCCCTTTTAAGAGAAATTATTTTGCTTCCGTGCTTGACTATGATCTCAACTAGGACGGGCGTTAAAGTGTCTGCATCCTTATTGTGGATGCGTAAATTGACTAGACCTTGAGTCTTGTCAATTAAACTATCCGCTACACGGTTCACTAATTCAAGTTCCTTTATTCTCTGCATCAGACCAGGCTCGTAGTTAGACACTTTAATTTCTAATATGTCTTCAGATTTAACTAATTTCTTGACGTTAGCTGGCGTATTAATCGTAACAATTTTGCCTTCGTTAATCACAGCGATTCTGCCGCATATTTGGTCAGCTTCCTCCATAATATGCGTGGTAAGAAGTATTGTCCGATTCTCTTGTCCACATATTTTTTCCTTAATTAGGCTTCGGACGTACCTTGCAGATTGGGGATCGAGTCCAAGGGTCGGTTCGTCCAGCAACAAAATTGGAGCGTCGGGAATCAGTGCACGGGCCACGGCTAGTTTCCTCCTTTCCCCATCTGAAAGCTTTTGATACATTTCATGCATTTTGTCTGAGAGCTCAAACATTTTTAGATAGTTTTCAACTCGTTCTTCGGCGATTGATTTCGGCACATCGTAAAGGGTGGCGTAAAACAGCAGATTTCTTCTGGCGCTTAGTCTCCACCAAAAACCTCTAAAGGGGTCGAGGACAGCGGTTATGGACTTTCTAACCATGAAGCTGTCCTTTACAATGTCGTAGCCGTTTAGACGAGCTGTGCCCTCAGTAGGGTAGATGAGAGTGCAAAGCATTTTTATGAGCGTAGTTTCTCCAGCTCCATTAGGCCCTAGTAAACCAAAAAGCTCGCTTTTTCAATGTTTAAGTTTACGTGATCAACGGCTGTGAGTTCCTCCTTTTTTGAGCCGACGCGGAAAAACTTCCTTAGTTTTCCTCCTAGCGTTTTTGGTGGAGGCGGTCTCTTAACAAATTTCTTAGTCAAGTTGAATGTGGATATGGCGTATTCCATTTTTCGATCACAAGCTGAGAACCCAGATTTGTGGCGAATATTAAGTATTCATTATATGTAATGGCAACCTTTTTAAATTTAGTTACAGCATTTAAGTGGATGCAAAGGTCGAAAAGGTTTAGGTTAAAGCTGGTTTCCTCATGGAAGGAGAACATAGCAAGTTTAACTTCGATCTGATCTCCTTTGGAGGACTACTAGTCATAATTGGCTTCACCTTTTACTTTTATCCCACGATTCCCTCACAAATAAGAGTGCTCTTCGAGAGGCTTTCTGAAGGGCGCGTGTTTCGTCCGTTAGATTACCCTATCCTATGGAAGGCAGCATCCTTATTCCTAACTTCGCTGGGAATATTGAGCTTCGTTATTGCTGGGATGCGGGTCGCAGTGAAAGAGCCGTGGCAAAAGACGCTTCACGATGCCTCTTCAGGAATAGCCCTAGTCTTCCTTGGCTATTTAGTAAGTCTTTATGGGCAAGGCGTCCTAAGCGGGCAGATGCTTTGGCCCATTTTCCTAATAATGGTTGGCGCTTTAGTTGCCTTAAACGGCCTATTCCGATATTACCTTGCTCAACGTAAGCAAAAGGCGCTGCAAAAGTAAAAATATAAAGAAATTGACTTCCAGCCTAATACTTATGATTAATCGAGGGGCACGTGTGAAAATTCTTTTCGTGGAGCCGCCGAAGGATTTTTGGTTCGTTA
The DNA here is from genome assembly GCA_037439925.1 of Candidatus Bathyarchaeota archaeon. Taxonomy (GTDB): domain Archaea; phylum Thermoproteota; class Bathyarchaeia; order Bathyarchaeales; family Bathyarchaeaceae; genus JBBIVD01. Next base: position 5,965 of record JBBIVD010000028.1, on the reverse strand, counting down.
TGGGGGAATACCTTCCGCCCCCGTTAGGGATTCTTCAATTGGCTGCCTACCTTGAAAGCAGATGTGAAAACGTGGAGATAGATGTTTTAGACTGTCAGGCTGAGCGCCTAGACTGGAAGGGATTAGAAAAACACATTGAATCCTTAGACCCTGATATCGTGGCTTCGAGTGGGTCCATCACCTGTAACGCCTACACTGCCCTTAGAACTTTAGAAACAGCGAAAAAATTGAAACCTAACGTTTTAACCATTGTAGGCGGTCAGCATTTTACGGCTACAGCCCAAGAGAGTTTGGAGAAGTATCCTGAAATCGACGTAATTGTTCGTGGAGAGGGGGAACAAACCATTGCGGAGCTAGTCGATGCCCTAACCAAAAAATCTTCTTTTTTGCAAGTAAGAGGCATTTCTTTTAGGCATAATGGAGAAATTCGGCATAATCCTTCAAGGCCATTAATTGAGAACCTAGATGCCCTGCCTTTTCCTGGCTACCACTTCGTTGAAGACGTCGTTCATAAATACCACTTTGCCATGATGGCTGGCTCCAAAACTGGCTATGCCTCAATCGAGGGGTCTAGGGGATGCCAACACCGTTGCACCTTTTGTACGCAGTGGAGACATTGGAATGGAAAATGGAGGCCTAAATCTGCGAAACGAATTGCTGATGAAATGGAGTTTTGCTATCAAAACTATGGAAGCAGATTCTTCTGGTTAACTGACGATAATTTCGGTTTGGGCAAGCGTGCAAGCGAATTATGCGATGAAATTGTTCAAAGAAGGCTTGAAGACGACATAACGTGGTTTATTCAGTCAAGATGCGATGATGTTGTGAGGCATAGGGATATTCTGCCTAAAATGCGAAGAGCAGGCAACTACTGGATGCTTTTAGGAGTGGAGGGTCACAGTGAATCAACCCTTAAAACTTTTAACAAAAAGATTAACCCTGAAGACGCCAAGAAAGCGGTGAAACTGCTAAAAGAAAACGGCATATTTGCCCAAGCAACGTTTATCATTGGAGAGAGGAAAGATTCGGCTAAATCAATAGCTGGTCTAAGAGGGTTTGCAAATGATTTGGACCCTGACTTAGCGATTTTCATGGTTCTCACCCCGTTTCCAGGAACCGAAATTTTTGAAACAGCCAAGCGAAATGGGTGGATTGAAGATTTTAACTGGGCGAACTACGACATGATCCATGCCATAATGCCAACTGAGACACTGTCGAGAGAAGAAGTGCAAGAAGAACTTTATGAATGCTATAGGGCTTTCTATGGCTCTTTGAGCAGACGACTGAAAGGCATTTTCTCCTCAAATAAACTTAAGAGAAGAACCTACAGATATTTAGCCAGCCAAACCATTGGGAAACAGTTTAAAAATCTGTTCTAAGCAGTTGAACCGCCATGTTTCAGAAAATACGTCGCAACTTCTACTTGTGTTTTTTAATGCTCGTCTCATTTTTCGGATTGTTCCTAATGGGAATGCTTGCGTCTCATTCGGCGACAATGCACTGCGAGGACCCTGTTTGGCGAAAACCATTAATAGGTTCATTTTTCGGGCTAGTCTGCGCCTTAGGGATCATAGCAGCATTTTATCCAAATTGCTTCCATATATTTAAAATTAGGAGAGAAGAGAGGTATGAGCCTAAAATTTCTCGTGGGGGCTCCTTCGCCGTGCGTGGGCATCACCCCGATTGTGGAAAATTTTCCGCACACGTGTTTCAAATAGACAATAGGGCGTTTTGTGCTAGTTGCATGGGATTGCTTTTCGGAGCACTTATTGCTCTCACTGGAACTATTGCATATTTTTTTAACGGTTGGCACCTTGGCCAAGGAAGCTTCTTAGTAATTGTCGGTATTCTCGGAGTTGTTTTTGGCTTACTTCAGTTTCCTCTGCTTAAGAATCGAAGAAGTTTTATTCGCTTCTTTTTGAACGCATTCTTCGTTTTTGGAACATTTCTCATTCTGATTGGAATTGACGCACTTATTCACAGTTTATCTGTTGATTTGTTTGTGGTTACGTTGAGCGTTTTCTGGCTTTTTACGCGAATATCTCTTTCACAGTGGGATCATAATAGAATCTGTCAATCATGTAAACCCGCATGTGGATTTCATAGGTTATAAAAATGGATTTTTGGGTCAGCGTCTTGGGCGGGCGAGCACACCAATGATTATCATTATTCCGAGAGCGATTAGTATCAGCGGCCAAACTTCAATTCCCCAGCCCGTAATTTCGTTAATCAACCACACTAGTCCAGCGAGGATAATTATTATGCCGAAGAATAGCCCCCAAGCTCCAGGAGTCCATTGGGCTCCAAAACACATTTCTTCCCTTTCTCTTTTATACATTCGCGCCTCTTCCCTTAAGGGATATAGGGGTTGCCCGCACTGAACACAATACCGCGCATCCTCCTTGTTCTCGGCTCCACATTTCGTACAATGAACCATACGTACCCTCTCTTTCTAATTTATCCATTTACACATTTAAAGGCTTTTGGGAACAGTTTCCATTTTCTAACTTTCGCCATTAAGCCGAAACTTCAAAATGATGCGGCCGCCGGGATTTGAACCCGGGTTGTCGGCTGTCTTCGACACTATCTATGGTTGTCTCGGGAAGCCGATGTCTTAGCCAAGCTAGACTACGGCCGCCTATGCGCCATGTTAGTTATGCCGAGAACTGAGGCTCATAAATTTTTGGGAAATCTCTATTTAATAGAGTTTATAAGTGGCATGTTTAAAGTGTTTCGTGGCTGGGGTTATGAGGCTTCCTCTCTTTAATTCTTCGAAGGCGGCGTTCTGCACGTGTCTCCCAAAATATAACTTGAACACTTATTTGGGAAGATGTGCGCATCAATGCCTATACTGCTACGCCGTGAAGTTTCCGAGCTTCGTGGGTCCAGCCTTGCCCCGCCTAAAGCTGCTGGAAAACATAGAGAACATGGCTAAAAACACGAAGTTGAAGCTTCCAGTCATGATGAGCGACTGCACAGACCCCTATCAGCCTCTGGAGAAAGAATATGAGATAACGCGGAAATGCGCCGAAACCTTGGCGAAGTACAGCTTTCCCCTTCTCGTAGTCACTAAATCAGACCTCGTTACAAGGGACATGGACATATTCAAACGAACCAGAACCGTCGTGGCGGTGACCGTAACAACACCGCGAGAAGAAATAGCGAGGCTGATTGAGCCTTATGCTCCGACTCCGGAACGAAGAATATCCGCACTGCATGAGATTACGGATCATGGAATAGTTACTGTGGCGAGGGTGGATCCCATTATACCATCGGTTAACGACGATGAGGAAAACTTTGAAAGGCTTGTCTCAACTTTAGCGGATGTTGGCGTAAGGCAAATCACTGTGGCAACCATGAAGCCAGTTAAGGGATTCTTCTCTAAGCTAAAGGAAGTGAGCCCGCAGGTCTATGAAAGGCTGAGGAACGAATACGGTGACGGCTCGTGGGTCATGGGTTACAAATATTTGTGTGAGGAAAAAAGAAGAAGAATTATGGAGAAATTGAGGGCGATTGTGTTGAAACATGGGTTAAATTTTGCCTCCTGCCGTGAAGGGTTCCCGCAGCTTAACACTTCGCTTTGTGATGGAACTGCTTACTGTAGAGGCTTGTTGGATAGCTATTTCGAAAGGCACTAAGAACTTAACCTATTAACCTTAGGTCATACTGGTAAAAACGTATTAAAGTAAAATGAAGGTGAGATAGAATACTATGAAAAATATAAGCAAGCCTAGAAAGACTGTGATGATGCGTTCCCTTCTTTCATTTCTTTCGCCTTCGTTCGAGTGTCCAACCATTGTTTGCACCTCGAATTCACACGTATTTTAGAAAACAAAAGGGTTATGAAACAGGAATAGGTATTAGGAATTCTTCTCGGTCTAAAGTTGTAAGAACATAAAATTTAAGGAAAAATTGAAAATCCAGGCAGTGTTATTTGTATCTTTTTCGTCTCCGTTCTCTTTTCTGCTTTTGGCGGCGGGCTCGCTTTTTCTTCCACTTTTTCCGCAATCGGAACACCCTATGGAAATCACACAGAATAAAAGGACGTAACTTTTAAGGTTTACTCGTCACACGCCGAAATCTCATGATATTACCTCATCCGTAACTGTTAACGGACGAAAAACGTGATTAATGAGGGAATGGGAACGAAAAGCCAAGTGTAAATAGCGAGGACCAGCATGAGAAAAGAAAGGAAAATTAGACTGTAATCCGCCTTTTCCATTTTAAGCACATAGAGATTTGTGCGTTTTTCGCTGGCTCCCCAAGCTCTGGACTCCATGGCTTCAGCGAGCTCTAGGCTCCTCCGTATGGCGTTAACGATGAGCGGTATAAGAATTGGAACATAGTTTTTCACCCTCCTTATGAAGTTTCCGCGTTCAAGCTCCAATCCTCTAGCCCGTTGAGCGTCCATTATGGTTTGGGCTTCCTGGGCTAAGACAGGGACAAAGCGGACGGCTGTTGTAAAGGCGAAGCAAAGCTCGTAGGGAACGTGGCTCTGCTCTAAAGCCAGCGAAAGGCGGTCTGGCGAGGTTGTTAAGAAAAACACAGAGAAGGATTCCACAAGCACAATGAAACGGAATGTCATAGTTAAAGAACGCTCAAAAATAATGGCATATTCTAAGGGAGTGTTAACAGGTGGTTCAACTCCAGGAATCGAAGTTGGCATGAGGTAACTGAAAATGAAGTTCATGGCAAAGATGATGAAGGCTAAAACTGAAGCTCCTTTCATGGATCTGATCCATTCTCTTTGAACGCCTGCTACCAGAATGAAGGGCATCTGAACGAAGAATAATAAAAGGAGGGGTAAAAGCTTGTTAAACATGACTGCCACGGCGAACACTACGCAAACGTATAAGAATTTGACCCTAGGGTCTAACCGATGGATAGGCGAAGAAGCGCTCCTAAACTTAAAGCCCTCAAATATGCTCATGAAGTCGCCCCTCCAAGAAACTTAGCAGAACTCGCCCGCCATCATGCACATTAATCACTTTGTTCGGCAATCCCAAATCCTCAAGCTCTAGGAAGATTTGAGTTATCTGCGGAGAAACTATGGAAGCCTTCGCAACGAGATCGCGGTCGGTCAGAATTTCTTCGGCGCTGCCATCAGCCACAATGTTTCCTTGAGCCATTAACACAACGCGGGGAGCGCACTCTGCTACAAACTCTACATCATGAGTGACGATGACCACAGTTTTTCCCTGAGCATTCAATTGAACGATGAACTGTCGCAATTTCTCCTTTTGCTGATAGTCTTGACCGATCGTCGGCTCGTCCAAAATGAGAACCTTAGGATTCCAAGCTAGAACCGAAGCTAGGGCTACTCTTTTTCTCTCTCCGCCACTGAGCATGAAAGGAGAAGCTCGACGATACTCTGTTAAGTCTAAGAGGTTGAGAGCCCAATTCACCCTTTTTTGAACCGTCTTTTCCTTGAAGCCGAAATTCCGAAGGGCGAAGGCAACTTCCTCCTCCACGGTCTCGCAAAAAAGCTGATGATCCGCATTTTGAAACACAAAGCCAACCTTGCGGGCTAAGTTTGCCACGCTCACCTCCCGAGTGTTAACTCCGTCAACGAGAACCTCTCCTTTCGTCGGTTTTAATAACCCGTTGAAAAGTTTCACCAGCGTCGTTTTCCCAGCTCCATTTTGACCCATAATGGCAACGAACTCACCGTTACGGATTGTGAGGGAAACCCCCCTTAGGGCTTCAACGCCGTTAGGATAAATAAAAAATACGTCTTTGACTTCAATCATGGGCTAAGACCTCCCGCAAAAGCTGAGAAGCCTCCTCTGAAGTTAGCGGAACACTTCCAAGATGGATTCCACCTTGTTCAAGAGCTTGGTAAAGGCTAATTGCCTTTGGAATACCCACGCCTATCAATCGGGCTTCCTCGGAACTGAAGATTTTTCGAGGCTCCCCGTCCAACATAACCTTCCCTCCATCCATGATAATGACGTGATTAGCATAT
>JBBIVD010000027.1:4188-9953 GCA_037439925.1 Candidatus Bathyarchaeota archaeon | reverse complement strand
AATAGATAAGTTACGCTCAGTTCTAAATCTTGTTCTCAATATGTCGGATACGGAAATACTATTTATTTAAACGTCCTCACATTTTTTAATCTGGGGCAAGCTTATTGTTTGGGGTCAACGAGAAAGTCGTGGAGCTTCTCACGGGTAAATACAACGCTGAACTTGAAAAGTGCGAGAGTTTAAAAGACTTCGTCGACCTCTTAGAGAAAGTTGCCCAAAAAGAAGGTTTAAAGATAAAATACGTTCAAGCCCGAACGAGTTAGAAAGTGAATTTATCGCTGATTCTACTTTTGTGTCTAATAGCTATAACGTGCATTCATTTTATCGAATTTTGATATTTCCATAATGGAAATACAGTTTTTAAGCAGAAACTAAGAATAAAAGAAACAGGAACTAAGCACTATTAAACTAGGAGGAGAAAGGAGAATGGTTCCGTATTTAACTGAGTTCAGTATTTTAGCGTCGAACATGGTTGGATTATTCACCTTTTACATTCTTTTTGAGTTATATGAAAGACGAAAAAAGCTTCCAAGATATTATTGAAAAAGTGAAAAGTGTTAGTTTAGGAAACAACTTGATTTCTACTGAAAAGACAATGCGGTACAGCTTAAGGCTCCTACGTCTATTTAATCTTAATACGTATCAATAGTGTTTAATATGGCGTTTTAGAACATGAAATTTGATTACGAAAAATTGAGCCTGCATTAAAGGTGTTAGGTAATGCATGAGATTGCCATTCTCGACCAGCTAGAAAAAATCGAAAAGATTGACAAAAGCGGCATGCTGAAAATTTGCATGAAAATGCCTGAACACTGTAGGGATGCCGTACAACAGGCTAAGCAAATCAGAATCCCAGAGAAAGTGAAAGTTTCCAAGAAAATCGCTATTCAGTATAAACGACCACAACACATCATTGTGGCGGGCATGGGCGGATCAGCTATAGGCGGAGAAATCTTGGAAGACTGGCTGAAGGACAGGGTTCCGATTCCCATAGAAGTTTGTAGAGATTATGTCCTGCCAGCCTACGCAGATAAAAACACGTTGGTCTTTGCCGTGAGCTATTCGGGAGACACCGAGGAAACATTGAGCGCCTTTATGGACGCTGTTAGACGGGGTTGCATGACGATAGCCATAACTTCAGGAGGACACCTAATCTCTCTCTCAGAAAAAATGCACATACCCAGCTTGACGATACCTCTGATAGTTGGGTGCCCTCCACGAGCCGCAATCGCCTACTTATTTTTCCCGCTTCCGATTATCATGGAGAAAATGGGCGTACTCTCCGATGTGGACGAGGAAATAGGAGAAGCCATAAAGGTTCTTGAAAGGCTGAGTCGAGAAAACGCCCCTCAAACACCTACAAAAAGTAATCTTGCTAAGAAATTAGCCATGGAGCTAGGGGACACAATGCCTGTGGTTTATGGGTTTAGGCAGTATGCCGCCGTAGCCCAGAGGCTAAAAGCCCAATTTAACGAAAACACAAAAATTCCAAGCAAGGAGGAAGTGTTTCCGGAGCTTAACCACAACGAAGTGATGGGATGGGAGGCGCCCGAAGCCCTAACTAAGCAGTTCTCCACAATCTTAATTCGAGACAACAATGAACCACCAGAAATCAGGCATCGAATAGAAGCAACCAAACTTTTAGCACTTAGCAAAACTCAGAAAGTTTTGGAAATTCACGCCGAGGGAAAAGGAAAACTGGCGAAAATGCTGTCTGCAATGTATGTTGGGGACTTAACTAGCGTTTATTTGGCGATTCTTCGAGGGACGGACCCGATGCCCGTGGAAACAATCGCCAAGATAAAGAAGGAAATGGAGAGGAGGTTCAACGCAATAGAAAAACTGGAGAAAGAAACGCGAAATATGGTTGGAGCTTAGCAATCACCTTAGTATTGTGTTAGGAATAGTTCTTTTTGCTGTCTCAAGGAAAATCTTCATTTCCTCGTTTGTGAATGGCTTAAGCCCCTTATATTTTGGGTTTATGGTTTCGACGTCGCCTTTAAAGTTCTGTAGGGCATACTTTCTGCATCCCCTTATTTTTTGGCACATTTTTTCTACGTCATCCTTTTCATGGAGCGTGGGAACCACTGTAGTCCTGAATTCGTGTTCCACCCCGAGTTTCAGCAAGAGGTCTATGGTTCCCTCTATTTTTTCTAACAGGTTTTTCGCGTTTATGCCACAAGCCTCAGAATATCTCGTTTCTATTAACGGAGCTTTGATGTCCATTGCTACGTAGTCGACGAGCCCTTCATCGATCAGCTTTTTCACCATGGCGGGATTCGTTCCGTTAGTATCCACCTTAACCAGAAAGCCAAGTTTCTTTATTTTTGAGCAGAGCTCGGGCAAGTCCATGTGAAGCGTCGGTTCTCCGCCCGTGACGACTACGCCGTCAATCCAGCCGAGATTTTTCTTTAAGTAGCTTTCTATCTCTTCGAAGGGAATCGTGGGCAACGTTTCTGGATGGAGAACCAAGGATGAATTGTAACAGTAGGGACAGCGCAGGTTACAGCGTGGAAGAAAAATGACAGAGGATACCTTTCCGTCCCAGTCCACTAGGCTGACGTCCACGAAACCCTTTATTTCCATCTTCTAGTCCCACTTTAATTGAAGGAAGGCGCATTTTCGCCTCTATAAAGGGGCTTCACGTAGAATAATTAAGGTTTACCTTTATGGCTTTAACGATAAGTTATGCGAAGCTTTTCCACCAATTCTTTTTCTCGATTCCTCAAAGTAACTTCCGATATGTTTGCTGCAGTTGCAATGTCCTTTTGCGTCACTTTTTCCTTCCTGAGCCTACAGGCTATGTGGAGTATGGCTGCAGATATTCCCATTGGGTCTTTTCCAGAGGGCACGAGCTTTCTTCTGGCTTCGCCGAAAATTTTTGCGGCGAGCCCTTGGGTTGCCCCAGATACGCCGGCTTTCTCGGCAATCTTCGACATGAAGTACAGCGGGTCTTCGAAGGGCATTTTTATTTTTAACCTCTCAATTAGCATTTGATAATACCTTGTTATCTCCTTCCTATCCCGCAAGCTTGCCCTCGTAATCTCCTTAAGGGTTTTCGGCGTTCCAGTGAGTCGACAGGACGTATAAAGCGAAGCCGCCACAATGGCTGCTATGGATCGCCCCTGAATAAGGTTTTCATTAAGGGCTTTACGATATATCACGGCCGCTGTCTCCCGCACAGAGGACGGTACATTAACCTTCTCAGAAAGGCGCTGAAGTTCATTCATGGCCTTCATAAGGTTTCGTTCAATATTGCGATTTCTATACCTTGTGTTCCATTTTCTTAGGCGCCACATTTGATTTCTAACTTCAGGGGATAGGGGACGCCCAAAGGCGTCGCGGTCTACGCCAATATCCGTGGACAGCCCCTTGTCATAACGTGAATAGGCAGTTGGATCTCCAGCTCTGCCTCTAGATTCCTTTTCCTCTGGAGTAAATGCCCTCCACTCCGGACCCTGATTAAGCATGTCTTCTCCAATAACTAGCCCGCATTTAGTGCAGACTAGCTCACCTGCATCTAGGTCTGCCACTAGTTCTTGGCTGCCGCATTCTGGGCATTGGAATTTTTGTATTGTGCGTTGCATTTGTTTTTCCTCCACTCTCCATAATTATAATTTTATAACGGCGTTATACACCAAAATAATTATAACACTGTTATAGCTTAAAAACTTTGCGGAACAAAGCTAAGCCCTCAAAAGTTATTAATTTGGCAACGTATCAAAAGGATTGGAGTAAGTGGCGTTGTACAAACTTGTGGACACCCACGCTCATTTGGAGCAAATTGAAGACCTCCAAGCGGCGCTTGCTAGAGCCCGAGAAGTCGGAGTGTCTGCCATAATCACCGCTGGCTCAAATTATGATTCAAGCAGGTGGGCGCTTCAAGTCTCTTCAAAGCGGAAGCAATGCGACCCGAAGGTTTACGCTACGATTGGAGTTCACCCTTTAAGCCTAGATCCGTCTAAAATTGACCGTGCATTAGGGTTTATCCGAAAGAATGTGGATAAGGCTGTTGGAGTCGGCGAGATAGGGCTGGACTACTGGTTTAAAGACGTGAGAAAAGACCCCGACAAAAAGGAACTGCAGAAAAGATTGTTCAAAAATCTTTTAGAAATTGCGAAGGAACATGGAAAGCCCGTTGTAGTTCATAGCAGAGGCGCTTGGAAAGACTGCCTTGAAATGGTTAGGGAAGCTAAAGTTGAAAGGGCGGTTTTCCATTGGTTCAGCGGACCCCTAGACGTGCTCGAAAGCATAATCAAAGAAAAATACTATATTTCAGCCACTCCAGCAGCGGCGTATAGCAAGGAGCATCGAGCCGCGATTCAAAACACGCCGATTGAAAACATTCTCCTTGAAACGGACTCTCCAGTTGTGTATCAAGGGAAAACTTCTGAGCCAGCACACGTTATAAGTAGCCTAAACGAAGTCGCAGCCTTAAAAGGCATGGAAAAGGAGGCCGTAGCAAATAAGACCAGTCGAAATGCCGTAGAACTTTTCAGTATAGAAATCTAAGAAAAATCAAGTACGTAGCGGATTTTCGATTTCCACCCATTTCAATTTTTCAAAGTCTTTTTCGTTTGTTGTTAAGATTGTTACTACATTGTTTTGTTTCATGGAGGCGCCTATTATTGCATCGTTAATTCGGATGCCTTTCTCGACGGATAGGCTCATGGCTTCCTTGAATGTGTCCTCCGTAACATGAAGAAAATGTATTCTCCTCGACCCCAGGAGTCCTTCAACTCTATACTTTGCTTCTTCAGGAGGGAGAAGGCGGGAGAAGATGTGGAAGGATTCAGCGGCGACTACTAGGTTTACGGCTATTAGTTCTTCACTCATGAGCTTCTCCTGTAACTTTTTGAGGCATGGTTTGTGCTCGGGAAACGTCTTAATGTTGGCGTAAATGAAAACGTTCGTATCGAGCATGATCAATGGAACTCGCCAGCCCAGAGTTCCTCTCTCATCCTTTCTACATCTATCTTTTTGGCGGTCTCAGGGCTTATCTTTGCGGGTTTTTCGAGAACCTTCCAAAGGGGGTCGTGTTCAACTCTGCCTTGCACTAACACCTCGATGGTGCCCCTATCAGTAATATCAACCAGCACCTCAGTTTCTCCGCCTATGCCAAGTTGGTCTCGAATATTTGCTGGAATGGTGACACGTCCTCTTTCATCCACTTTGGTTGCTAACTTAACCGTTTTTACCCACATTCCAACCCCATATTACCCACAATTATACCCACTTATCCTTCTATATAAGTTTAGCGCTTCGTCATTCCTCTAGTTTTTTCCTCACCTCGTCCATTAGTTCCTTTTTTGAAATCGGTTTTCCTCTCGATATGACATCGTTGTCTATGGCTATGCTCGGTGTGCTCATGATTTGGTGCATTAGTCCTTCTATTTGTCCTTCAGGGGTTTCCATGTCGATTTCGGTGAATTTTAGGTTGAATTCTTCGGCGACTTCCTTGACGATTTTCTTCGCCTGTGGGCAGTTTGGACAGGTTTTTAGGGTGAAAATTTTGAGTTCCTTGACTTGCATTTAAATCACCTTATGCGGTCTCAATTTCATTTGCCCACATGTATTTTAAACTTTTATTAGGGCTTATATTGCTGCGAAGAAGCCGTTTATCACGTCTTTTACGGACTGAACGAGCGGATGCTTAACCTTTACAGGAGTTTGCAATTTTTCTAGTCGGCGGATTCTGAAGTAAATTGGCGGATGCGAGTCCCATCCTATCCATTCTTGAACTCTGTAGGATGGTAGCCGTTCGT
>JBBIVD010000027.1:0-4173 GCA_037439925.1 Candidatus Bathyarchaeota archaeon | reverse complement strand
AAAACCTATTTTTCGAAGGGCTTCAGCTAGGGCTTTTGGCTGTCCTATTTTGATGGCGGATTCGAGGTCAGCTCTCGCCTCGAAGAACTTAGCTACAAAGTATACTAGGCTCCAGGCGATCATTAGGTAGAAAAACTGGAAGTAATATAGAATGTACCAGTAGTTTGGCCAGAGCACGTAAACTCGGAATAGGTATTCGGCGGCTGTAAGAGCGAAGAGGTTTAATGGGTCCCTGCCCTTAAGGTGGCTGAACTCGTGCCCTATTACGCTTAGGATTTCGTCTTCCTCCAGTTGAACCAGGAGTCCCGTTGTTATGAGCACTATTCCGTGGCTTGGGCTCGGTCCTGACGCTGCCGCATTTGGCATCATGGTGTTTGATACGACGATCTTGGGGACTGGAAGATCGTATTTTTCGGCTACAGTTTCGACTATTTGGTGTACGTTGATTTTTTTGGTTGAGAGGTTTTCTGGGGTGCATTCGAATCCATGGCTTAGGAAAACTTCGTTGGCTGTTTGGCAGTCGACTTCCTTTCCTTGGGCTAAGGTTTTTTCGTATATTTCCTTTTTCATTTGTATTAGTGTTTCTCGCTTTTGCTTATCCTGAAATTCCTTGAATTTTTCCGTGGGTAAATGGTATTGAAGAATGTGGACGTTTGGGTTTTTGGGGCTGATGGTCCACTCTCCCATTTTTGCGACGATTTTGTGCGAGTTTAGGACTATGATTAACTGAATGATTATGAGGGCTATGGGCGTGTATTCTTGCAGAACGTAGTATAGTAGGAAGCTGAGGCCGATGAACACGACGAAGAATAGGAGCATGCTTTCGGTGAACATTCTGCTGATTGTCTTCCTACTCGCCATGGGATGCTTTTCAGGTATGACTTCCTCACCTTCAATCCAGGCGAAGTAAAGCGTGGTTTTCCTAACCTGCTCTTCGAAAAGCTGAACTCCGATGATTAGGTCTTCTTTAAGCTGGTCTAAGAAGGTTTGAGAAACGGTTTCGCCGCTAGGCGTCATCGAAACCTGAATCGGCTTTCCAGCTCTCATTTTGATGTCGACGTACCATTTTCCCTCTGGTCCAAGAACGGTGAAAGCGAGTATGTGCTCATTTTCAGAAGTAATTCTTTCAACCCTTGTGAAGTGCTCCCGACGGGGCAGAATGTACTGTTGATATATGAAATTTAATAGTTCTTCAAAACGTGCGGATGTGACTTCAGTGTCTATCGTAAAAGAAATTGTTGTTGCTTCAGACATCCGCTTTGCCTCTTCTAGCCTAAAGTTCTCGCTTTTTATATAAGTATTGCCCGCTTGCTTTAGGCTTGCATAGTAGTGTTGGCTTAAGGGATGCTGTTGCTTAGGCCCTCTGCCCAGAACAAATTAGAAAGGCTAGAGGGTTTTGATGTATTTTTCTTCTAGTTTTTTTAGGTCTTTTTCTGTTAGGTATATTCTGATTGAGAGGGTTCCTACTATGGTGAATAGGGCTATGGCGAGGATTATCATGGCTGTTAAGTAGTCTGTAAATGTAATTGAGCTCGTGGTTAGGTAAATTGTGTTTATGAGGATTATTGCCATCCACAGGAACGATATTATTCCTATGAGAATGTATTCGAATCCTCAGCATTTCTAACTGGAACTCGCGGTCTTCCTCATCCTTCCACGTAAACTTAACCCTTAATAAATTGCTTAGCAGAAAAACTTAAACTTTCCCTACCTAAGTTATGGAACACAAATACAGTGTAAGAAATGCTATTCTTGTAACGCAGAGATGCATTTTGCAGGAAAATATCCTTTTAGAGTGTGTGGCACAAGTGGTGGATGGAAATTGCTTTTCGGAGAATGGGCCGAACTCGGAGAAGAAATGCTTGCCTTCCAAGTTTTTATATGCCCAAATTGTGGAAAAATTGAGTTATTCGGAGATGAAAAAACTAAGCAACGTCTATTACAGAATCCATGAATCAAGCTATTCTTTTGACTCTTATAATTTTTCCACATTTCTCATATTCCAAACAATAGGTAGCTTGAAACCACGTAACCCAATATGGCGCCACCACAAAGAAATGGAAGCCCTGCCTGAGGCTTTCCTTTAAGAACAGCCGTCATGAGTACGGTAAAGCCAGCGAGTGTACCCAGAATTACTGCGAAGGCTACGGGGAGAGCGTTGCTTGTAAGATTGTAAAAGGCTGATACAACTAGGATTCCTGGCATTATGATGTCTCCCAGCCCCAAAATGAAAGTTTCCCTTTTTTCGCCCTTTTTGAGCTTTTCTTTCAAGCTTTTCGTTTCTTTGACTAGGGAATAGCCCCTCACTTTGGGTATGACGAGTAAGACGGGTAGTTTCAAGTCTAGAACGGTGTCTGCGAGGTCGATCATGTGTTTGCTTTTGTATACGGATATTGCGTCGTATATGGACATTCCTACGAGCAGAACGATCACGAGAAAAACGCTGAGCGAAATGCCTAGCATCACGATGGAGCCCGTTCCGACCAAAATGCCACAAGCATTTATTACATACCATTCTGGATACTTAACAAGAACTACGACTAGAAAGGCTGAAGCCGCTATGGAGAAGCCTAAAGCCCACGCTTCAGGAACCAGAATGCCCAAAAGAGGATAAAAAACGTAAAATGCAAGCAAGCCAACTGAACCTAAAACGAAACCTTGAACAAACTGCTTCTTCCAAAACCTCGAAATTAACAATATCGCTAATGTGACCAATATCAACGCCGAAAAGAAAAACGCCAAGTTCCACGGATCGTTAGGATCAACGAACGCCTTAACACCAGCAGCCTCAAACGGACTAACCACCAATAAAGCCAAACCGTATATTAGGACGAATAGGCAACCCATCACAAAAACAGGGAAGAAATCTACAATTTCCCTTCTCTCACTTTCAGCCATAATCCCTAGAAGCCAAAACCACCTATTTATGGATTTACCGCATTCAAACGCGGCTTTGACGGCTAAACCATTCCGCCAAGTAAAACTCCATAAAGAGGCACATAACATAACGAAAGTTAAATAATAAGGGTCGGCATTAGGTTTTACAGAATGATTTAGACAGGTGATAAAAGTATGAGGACAGCAGTAAAAAAGCCTGGAAAATGGACAACATTACAGTTGCCAGAAGACCTGGTCAAAAACGTGGATGAAATAATATCAACCGAAGGCTTAGGCTACACGTCCAGAAGCGAATTCATAAAAGAAGCCGTTCGACTAAGAATACAAGAAATTAAGAAAACTCCCTCTAAATAGGTGCTCAACAAAAATTAGCGGGTGGAACGCCTACGGGCTGAATCTTCAATTTTTTGCACTCGATGCTCCAAGTTCTTTATCCTAAACTCCATGTTTTCCAATATTTTCTTCAATTCGTCTTTATTGTCCATTTCAAATCTTCCATCTTTAACATGAAGTTACCCCTATCTATAATTTGTGAACGCCCCATACAGATTAGAAGACCCATAAACACGACGCCCGAGGATTACACTTTTAAACTCATACTAACAGAAAAGGTTCACGGTGAACCGAAATGCCCTATTGCCCAAATTGCGGAGCCGAAATCCCTGAAAACGCCAAATTCTGCCCAAAATGCGGAACGGCAGTATCCGCCCCATCCGCCCCGTCTGCTCCACCTGCGCCAAGTCCTCCTCAAAAAACTGGAATAGACCTAATTGGAACCGACAAACTTCTTCAAGAACACTGGGTTAAAAGGCTAATTGCAATCATCATCGACAGCATAACAATGATTATAGCCACCTGGATACTGCTAGCAATCATATCATTTCCCATTTTAATTGGCGCTATGATGACTCGGGACTTTTCCAGCCCAATTTTCACATGGTACAGCGGCTGGAAGTTTATAATCATCGTTTGCGTGCTCTCCGTTTTATACTTCTCGTTTGCAGAACCGATGTATGGACAGACCTTGGGCAAAATGGTTATGGGCCTAAAGGTTGTTACAGTTGATGGAAAGACGCCCAGTCTGGAAAAGGCGCTAATCAGGAACATAAGTAAAATTCTCCCATTACTACTTCTTCTAGACGTTATCATTGGGCTAGCCACACCAGGCGACCCACACCAAAAATTCAGCGACCGCATGGCAGGAACAACTGTCACCACTGCAGCCTAGTCTAGAGTAGTTTAAATGAATTCTAAAAGGGAAATTTAATTGCCCGA
>JBBIVD010000026.1:2051-10401 GCA_037439925.1 Candidatus Bathyarchaeota archaeon | reverse complement strand
CCTTATCAGTTCTAAAGATTTTCTTCCCTCGGTGCCGTTCACGTAGGGTTCTTTATCCCCCAGTATGGCTTGGGCGAAATCCTTGATCAGAGCGGCGTGGTTGGCTGCTGGAAGGGCTTCAGGTCTAGACCACGATTTAAGACCCGCCTTTGTTTCCTCAGCGATTATTTCTTTTTCGCCGACTACGGACCACCTCTTAAGCATCTCGCCTTCTATTATGGCGGTCCCTTCGGTTCCGTGAATTTCCAATCTTGTCGGTAGACCAGGATAAATGGCTGTGCTTCCTTGAATGACTCCTAGGGCGCCGTTTTCGAATCTGACGGCTGCCACGGCGAGGTCTTCAACCTCTATTTCGTGGGCGAAAGTATCCATCTGTGCCCATAGATATTTAGGCTGTCCCATGATCCATAGGAGTAAGTCGATAGTGTGAATAGCTTGGTTTATTAGGGCGCCGCCTCCCTCCGTGGTCCAGCGTCCTCTCCATGGACTTGTTTCATAATAATCCTGTGTCCTAAACCATTCTACGACGGCTTCTCCTAAAATTAACCGTCCGAACCTGCCTTCTTCAACCGCTGCCTTAACCTTCCTGAAAGTCGGGTCGAACCTAGACTGGAGGGTTACGCCTAACTTTACGTGTCTTCTCTGTGCTTCTTTAATCATTTCGTCGGCTTCTTTGAGGTTTATAGCCATGGGCTTATCCACTAAAACGTGTTTTCCCATCTTCATTGCTTCTAGAGCCATGGGATAATGGAGATAATGCGGAGAGCTGATGATAACCGCGTCTATGTCAGCCTTTTGCAGCATCTCCTTATGGTCTGTGTACCAAAGTTTTAAACCCCATTTAGATGCGAACTCTTTGGCTCGTTCTTCCCTTCGACTTGTGACGGCTACGAGTTCGGCTATATCGGTTATCATTGAAATGCCTTGAGCGCAAAAATTGGCGCCGACGCCCGTTCCGATTATTCCGAACTTAACCGCTTTAACCATCCGGGTCCTACCCCAAATAAAGCTATTTCGTATGTTTCGTGATATATGGCGGGTACGTGCGCTTGTGTTCGGAAGAGTTAAAGCGGCGTAACACTTCCTCTATAGTTGTGATTGGAACGCCCGTTAATTGGCTGACTTCATTGGGCGATAGTTTGCGGTCGAATAATTCAACCAGCACGAGGTCGAGTTTATCGTAATCTAGGGGTATCTCATCGGTTGCCCTATGCCCAGGATAAAGCTGAGGGCTACTTGGCTTATAGGCGATTTTTTCAGGTATTCCCAAGTGCCTCGAAAGCTCCCTAACCTGAGTTTTGTAGAGGTGGCGAATCGGCATGAAGTCCGCTGCGCCGTCTCCATACTTGGTGAAATAGCCTATGAGGGCTTCGCTGCGGTCTCCGCAGCCAGCGACCAAATAGTTGTAAATGTTTGCATAATAGTAGAGTATAACCATGCGGATTCTGGCGCGGATGTTTGCCATTGGAATTTTCTGTCTTTTATCCGTTTGGTCGCATTCTAATTCCTTAAAGTAAGCCTCGCTGATTTCCTGAATACTAACAAATTTTGTTTTTATTCCCAGCTGTTCTGCGAGTTGCTTTGCGTCCTCAATGTCTCGTGAAGGTGTAAATGCGGCTGGCATTATAACGCCCAAAACTTTTTCTTTGCCTAGGGCGCGAACGCAGAGCGCAACTACGAGGCTGCTGTCTACGCCTCCGCTTAATCCTACGACTACGCCTTCAGCTTGGGCGTCCTTAACGGTTTTCCTAATGAATTCTACTATTTCGCTGGTGGTTTCTTCAAAGTTCAGCTTAAGAAGGTCTTCGCTTAGTGGTTTCATGCCCATTACCGACGCCTCTATTTATGCTATCTCGTTCGCTTAAAAATTTGATTGAGCCCACCATTTATTTAATTGAGCTAGGGGAAAATTTATTGTCCGACATAAACTGGGCTTTTGTCTGTTCTGTTCTTGTTGGGAATACATGGATTTATAGTGATACCTTGAATCCTGCCTTTCTGCTTAGCTCTTTGAATTCCCTTTCTTTTATTGGGTATTTCCTTTCTCCATTAATGTACTCGTCTTGGATCATTTCGATGAGTTTTAGGAGCCTCGGGTCGTCATCATTAACCTTTTCTCCAGTTATTTCCTCAACTTTCATTTGTATCCCATGTTTTCCAGACCGTTTCCCTATGACTATTGCCCTTTCGTGGCCCACGAGCTCAGGGGGCATAACTTCATAGGTTAGGGGCAGAATCCTCACTCCGTGAACGTGAATTCCCGATTCGTGGGCGAAGGCAGCCTCTCCGACTATAGCCTTGTTTAGGGGTAGATGGTAGTTAAGGGCTGACGCCATAAAATTGGCTGTTTCCCTCATGGGTTTAAAGTTCCATTTACGGATGCCATAACGGAAGTAGCAGTTCATCATAACCTTCTCGGTTTCAGCGTTTCCAGCTCTGTCTCCGATTCCCAGAAAAGTTGTGCTCACATAGAATTTGTCGTAAAGTCCAGAGGCGGCTTCGATGGCTGCCATGGTGTTTTCAACAGCGTTGCCCAAGTCGTCGTGCGCATGAATTTCAACATAGGGAATAATCGTCTCCTTTTTTATGCACTGAATCTTTCTAGATATTCCATTCGGCAAAGGAGTCTGCGGACTCGATGAGCCGCATCCAACAGTATCACAAATCCTATAGACTTCGGCTCCAGCATCTGCAACAGCGTTTATGAATTTCTTTTCAAATTCCCAGTCGGCTCTTGTGCTGTCTTCGCCGTGCACAAAAACTCTAAGACCGTGATTGCGTGCGTACTCCACCGTGTCTACGACTCTTCCAACCAGTTCCTCAAGGCTTTTTTCGGGCCATTTCGTAAAATGAATGTAGGAAACCGGGTGGGAAATCCCAACCTGCTTAAAGTCTAATTTTAATGCGATATCCACGTCTTCTCGAACTGCTCTGCACCACGCCGCCAGCATGTCCCCTAAGCCTTCGTTCCGCATCATTTTAACGGCTTCTTGGTCGGATTTCGTGTAAGTTATGACCTCCTCTCTGTCAATTCCAATGTCCCTAAGCAGACAGGCTATATGGCACGTGTCCTCAGGGGAGGGGCTGGTCAACTTAGCCATTTGAAGTCCTTCTCTCAGCGTGGTGTCATCGACGATTACGTCCAAATTCAGAGGGCTGGCATTATACACGAATTCTTTCAGTTTTTCCCACTTCTTAGGGTCAAAAGTAAGGGAACTTAATTTCTCTATCATTTCGGCATACTGCTTTCTTCTTTCCTCCTCTCTTGAAAAGTCAAATTCTTTCATTTGCGTCTCCTTACGCTTTTGTTAAGGCTTTTGGATTAAGATGCTGAGCCGTCATTTTAAACTTTGTGTCAATCAGTTCTATTTTTTAATCCTTGGGAAGAATTTCTATTGTTGTTGCACTGCGCGAAGTGAGTTCCAGCTGGTTAGATAGCCCCTTCTTAACGTATACGTTTCGAATTTTAATTCGAGTTCCCGGAAGCAAATCCTTAACAGCGTCCACGAGATTTCTCCAAACGGACACCCTAATCTTTCCCGTTTCGTCAGCCATTTCAAAGGAGGCAACAGTGACCCTTTCGCCTCGCATGGTGGTAACCTCCTTTACCATCGGCGACGTTTCAAGAATTCCCTCCACAATGATTGGGCCTCCCTCTTCTTTGACGTCTGCTATGGCGGTTATTTTCTCCTCGTAGCCTAGAAGCCTTTCAATTTGGGTTGCATCCTTCGTGTGGATTTCAATTTGGCCGCTAGCATCCTCTTTCACCCTAGCGTCCATGATTCTTAGGCAATCGCCTATTTTTACTTCTCCCAATTCTTCGACTTTTTTGTTCCAGAAAACGGCGGTTAATTGTCCTGTTTCGTCCTTCAACTGAATTCTCATCACTTTACCATGCGTTCCATCTTTCCTCTCAAAAGTTGACGCATGATGAACACGATGCACAACGCCGACCACGTTAACTACTTCGGTTTTTCTCGTTATCTCTCCAATTTTTTGCAGAAAACTCGTAACTGGCGGATACTCTTGATCCGCCGCATCCGCTGGAGAAATTTGGACGTCTCCACGCGATCCCACATGCAGCTCAAGTTTTCCATCTAAGCCTTCGCGGACATACCCATGCATAACTCTTATGATTTGTCCAGACTTAACTTTCCCATCATTTACAAGCTCCGCTTTATCGTCCCAGAGAGCCACTCTCAACGTGTCGCTTTTGTCAGCTATGAGGAGGCGGGCGACGTTGCCTTCCACTCCGCCTGGACGAATGAAGGTTTTCGATGGATAAACAATTACGATGCGTCCAGTTACAGTTACGTCGTTTAACCCTAAGACCAAGTCTCGAATGAGAGCTTCGGATCGAAAGGGTTCCCGTGAAATTTCCACTCCTAGTTCTGAGGCTACGAGGCGAGCAGCACCCTCGTCCGTGAGGTAGCCTCCCGCCTCAGTCTTTTTCTCCTTAACCATTCGTAAGACTTCTTCATGGGTGAGGTCTCGCCTAATTGACAGAATTCGTTCAACGATTTCGTCGAGTCCCATGGTCCATCACGTAATCACTGTAACCTAGCTTTAGAGATAAGTTCACGAAGTTTATTTAAACCCTCATCCTTTCTGATTATTATTGAAGGAGGAGCAAAAGGATCACTCAGACTTTACTTAACATCGGCCTCACGTTGATTCTCGTCGGCTTCGCTGTGGTTTTCATAGCCCTCATACTCCTAGTTTTCACTGCTGCGAGGTATAGAGGAAAAATTAGGGGCGGAGGGGTAGTGGTGATAGGTCCTTTCCCCATCGTCTTTGGCACTGACAAGGAATCGGTTAAAGTGCTTCTCATTCTATCCATAGTCCTAATTGCGCTTCTATTGATTTTCACGATATTTTCCGCCAAAATTTTTGAATAGGAGACCCTAAATTGCAGAGTAAAGCCTGCGAAGTTTGCGGCAAGCATGCAGCAAGATACGTTTGCCGAGAATGTGGACGTGAGATTTGTGAAATTTGCTTTGAACCTAGCTTTTGGCTTTGTTCAAGTTGCTACGAACGTCTTGGAAAGGAGACTCCGAGAATCTTTCCATGGTCAATTCCACTTAAACTCTTTCTTTTGGGCTTCATTCTAATTTTCATCGGCGTGGCCCTCATGGTGATTGTGGCTATTTTTTCAGGAGCCTCTAACTTCGGCGCTGTAGTCTTTATAGGGCCTTTTCCCATAGTCTTAGGAGCGGGACCGCAGTCTTTTTTGGCAATAGCGCTTGCCGTTGCCCTCACCATTTTAGGCGTTGTATTATTCTTTGCGCTTCTCAGACAAAAAGAAAATCGTAGTTGAATAAATGCTTCTATATAGCCTATATTCGCTTAGTTTTGGGTGAGAAGGCATTAGCTGGAAGTTTTCTTTTTGCCGTAGACTACGTATAGAAAGATTAAGATTAAAGCGAAGATTGTTAACACCAATAATATGAGTTTAATTAAAGCGAAGTAGGTTTCTGGGTCCACGATGATCCCTTCTCGTCTCCTCTATTTTGTTTCAGAAGGCATATTTAAGGTGTAACCCTCTTCCACTCCTTCATTAGGGATTCATAGAGCTCGTCTTCTCCCTCTATCAGATCATACCAATTTAAGGCTTCAGCCAATTTTTGCGCAATGAGATGATAGCACAAATGCGCCTCTCTATCCATAACACGGAAGTAAAAGTCATCACAAGTGCAAAACTCGGCGGCTGGCATAACGAGATAATCGCGTCCTTTACCAACCACAATCCAGACTATTCTTCCACTCGGTTTAAACACGTATTTTTTCACCCTCCCATCCTTCAAGGTTTCCCAAGCCTTCATGAACCGCGAACCAAAAGCCTCATAAAGCTGAGCGAAATGGGCACCTGTCACCAGTCCATCCGCTTTGGCCTTTTCGCAAACTTTTATCAGCACATCGATCTCCGAAGGTTTTTTCATGGCGTTCACCAGAATTAATTGATATCAAAGCCTAAGGTTAAGCCAAGTTTCTTAACTGTTTAATGGTTCCCAATAGGGTTCCGTCAAGTAGGTACAGCTCCGCATTGTCTATATCGACGATGCTGGAACGCAGAATCGGACTGATAAACATTTTAAACTTGGCGCTTTTGCCTATGCTTCCCTTCTGGTTTATCGGTAAACCCCCCAAAAGCCCATTAAAGGAAGGCAGAATTAAGAGTTGTGAAACCCTCAACTTCGTGTTAAAACGGTCCTCTAAAATTTCGGCGACATCCATGTCGACCTTTACGTTCAAGTTCTTAAGGACGGATTTTACCAGTTGCGCAGCGTTGCATTTGGCTTTAACCCAAACCTGTCTCGTTATTCGGAACCCTATCGGGTCGCGGAAAGTAACCGTTGGTTGAACATGACCAATAATGAGGCTGCGGCATCCTAGGAGTTCTGGAGCTGGCCAAGTGTGCCCATGGAAAAGTCCGAAGTCTTCCCAGAGGGCAACTCCAGTCGACGGCAGAATTTTCACGTTTTCAGGCAAGAGGGGCTCCAGGTTTCCGTCGTGGTTTCCAGGAATAATCCGTATGTCTTGTACCATGTCGCCTACTGCTTCGAAGAAGCTTGGGATGTCTTGCCATTCCCCTAACTCGGCTGTCGCAACCGTATGCTTCACATCGCCTAAAAAGATTAGGCTTGTAGGCTTACTAGCCTTGATTACTTGGGTCATTTTGTCTAACATTTTCGAAGTTTGAGACGGAACGTGGATTCCCTTCTCTGCTAGTGCTATTTCCCAGCCTATGTGCAGGTCTGAAACCACCAAAACCCTTTCAGAGCCTCTGTGCAAAAGCAGAGCAGGAAACGGCCTTAAAGGCATCAATGAGTTCTTATCCCCGCATTTCGAAGATTTCCTTAATTATTGTGGTTAAAGAAGGAAAAAAGGCTTGCTAAAAAGCTCCAAGCGCTCAGCTCGTTAAAGCAGAAAGGTTTTTCATCATTGAAAAGTGGAGTTATAGTAGCTGGTTATGAGATTTGTTTATGGAAGTTGTAGGCGTGTCTCATGGTTTAAGATTTGGCAAGTTCCATAGCCGTCGTAATAAAAATTCATTCCCTCTGGGTCGTTCGCTCTGCCTGGTTGAGCGGACAATGTGAGCCTGATTCGGTCGCCTGATGCTACGGCTGCAGTGCCTCCAGATATAGTGATGGCTCTTTCAGAGTATCCATAGTTAATTACAACGCCCGACACGGTTCCTATCGTTGCTTTCACTATGGAGCCGTCTGAAGAAACAAGGTGTATTCGAACAGTTAACCTCGAAACTCTGCCGATTCTCGCCGTGGACGCCCATATGTAAATGGTCCACGTTCCACTCTGTATTGATCCATTAGAAAGAGAAGGCGTATAAAAGTATACAGACGCTCCGCGAGCTAGGTTATAAACGATTTCCGCTTGGCTTGATGAAGGCCTAGTCGTGTTCATGAGTTTGCCAGCTGGTGTGACAGCCGTTAAATCTGTTCTATGAAGATAGTAAACCCTTTTGACGGTCATGTTAACCGTGGCGGTGTAAGAGACGAAAGTGTCGGCTGGATACAAAGTGTAAAAGAAAATGATTAGGGGCAATATAGCCGAGGCTCTACGGGCTTTTTTCATCACGATTTATTTGGCTGCCTCCTTGCTGGTCGAAATCTGCCATTTGCTTTTGATGTGTAACGTATTTTAGCAACTCGTGTTCTCTGTTGGAGAGTCTCCAGAGAATCCATGAGTCGTTTATTAAAGTAGCTCCAAATATCATGGCTACGAACGATCCGAATCCGAGAACATAGCGGGTGTATTCGCCGTAAAGATGGTATGTGCCTGCTCGTTCAATCCATTGGAACAGAGCGATCGCTCCGCCCATTAGGCCGGCGATAAGGGTTAGAGCCCCTAGAGCAAACCGTATCCTTAATGGATATCGCTTTTTAGAATTTGTTTTCATCCTTCTCATCTTCCTAGAATGATGCTTGCGGCAGTGGCGTATATTCAAAGACCACGTCTACGGGGGTTGTGGCGTCCACGAGGTCGTATGAGTAAGTTACCTTGATCAGATAGTATCTCGTCAGCGATGCAGCTTGATGTACGTAGCCGCTGTCACTGGCAACTAGGCCATCGATGTAAGGTTTTGTTGTCGATCCTGTCGCTTCAGCGTATAATGTTTCATCTTGCCAAGCGGAGGCCGTGGAGTTCCAAAACTGGACGGTTATTTGAAATTTTGAAAGTTTACTGTTATCTACAGCTGAACTTAACGTGATGTTTACAGCGCATACCCTGCCAGCGTCGGTTACAACCTTGAACGCAAATGTGTTAGGATCAGCGTCGCTTGGTGCACTTGGCTGCTGAGAACCTTGAGGCGTCCCGCTTCCAGGCAAAT
>JBBIVD010000026.1:0-2024 GCA_037439925.1 Candidatus Bathyarchaeota archaeon | reverse complement strand
GTAAACCGTCCATGAAGCTGCGTTGGCTCCTATGCTGAATTGAGTCGTCGGAGTCATCGTTACAATCGCCGTGTAAGACACTAAAGCTGAAATGATCACTGTTAAGGAGGCAAGGCATAGGAAGCCCTTGACGCCGAGAAAAAGTTTCAGTTTTCTAAACATACTTGAAACCTCCGTTTAAATTGGCGCATAAGTTAGAGCTTATGCTACACTTATCTATTATGAAAACAAGATTCACATTTACAATCCATATCAGAAATTCAGAATTCCATATCTATTTATGTTAGTTGCCGTATGTTTTCCAAAATTTCGCCTACGCGGTTTATGTTGCTGAGCAAGACGTTCATTCTATAGAAGCTTTTTATGGTTCGCGCCGCCTCGGTTAAAATGTATTCTGGGCGTATGAAGAAAT
Organism: Candidatus Bathyarchaeota archaeon; assembly: GCA_037439925.1. GTDB lineage: Archaea > Thermoproteota > Bathyarchaeia > Bathyarchaeales > Bathyarchaeaceae > JBBIVD01. The sequence goes on along the minus strand of JBBIVD010000026.1, from coordinate 1,612 downwards.
GTTTGAAGTGGTTTTCGATCATTTTTCTGATTTCTTCGTATGGCACTGTGTCGGGACAAATCTCTGATGCGAAGACGCCTGTCTCCCAATATTTGTCCTCGTTTAATAGTCCTTTCATTTTAAGTTCGTCCCACACGTCGTTTCCTGGAAAGGCTCCGAGAACATTGAATTGCGGAATGTCTATATCCGCCTTTTCTGGAAATTCGAGAGTGTTCTGAATTTCTTTTCTCGTTTCGTTTGGAGCGCCGACTATGAAGGAGCCGACTATGACTTCTATTCCCGCTTTCCTCGCAGTTTTCACCGCCTTTTCAGCCTGCTGCGGCGTTGTCTGCTTCCTGAAATAGTCTAAGACTTTTTGGTTGGCGCTTTCAATTCCGAAGTAAATCACTTTGCAGCCAGCCTTGGCTATTGCCCGCATCATCTCGTAAGAGCAGTGGTCAACCCGTCCCTCACATATCCACTCTATGTCCATTTTCTCCTCCCTTATCCTTTGGCAAAGTTTAATCACCCGCTTCGGATTCATGGTGAAACTATCGTCTACAAAGAGAAACTGCCTATAACCCTCACTGAATAAAAGCCTCAATTCCTGTATGGTGTTTTCAACCGACCTAGGTCTCCAAAGGTTGCGGGCAAATTTCGTGCATCCGCAAAATCGACATCGGTAAACGCATCCACGAGAAGAAAGAATGCTAGTGAATTTTTTCGGCGCAATGTTCGCTCCAGCAATAGCCGAATGATACTCTACGTTCAGTAGCCCACGATCCGGAAAAGGCAGGGAATCCACATCCCTAATCAGCGGTCTATCTGGAGTGGAGACGATACGACTTCCATTCCTGAAGGTGATTCCCAACACGTCTTTAAGCTTGCCCTTTCCCTGTAGGCGCTTTGCCAATTCGAGGCTTGTGTATTCTCCTTCCCCCCGAACAATTATGTCCACGAAAGGGTATTTTGTGAGAATTCTTTCCGCGTTAAAGGTTGCATGAAAATTACCAAAAGCTATGGTTATGTTGGGATTTTCCCTTTTCACTTCTCGTGCGATTAAGGCTGCTGTTCGACCTGAACTAATTAGGGTTGAAAAGCCTAGAACGTCCGGCTCCTCTCTCTTCACCCAGCTGACCGTGTCTTTTATTGAGAAGCCTTCCGCCGCTTGGTCCAGTACGGAAACTTCGATTCCATGGTTTTTTAGAACTGAGGCTATGTACAATATGCCTAGTGGAGGCCACGAGCCTATCGCCTTCTTTTTCTCCGATATTCGAAGTTCCACATTTGGACCGGGGCTTATAAACGAAAACTTCATTGCCTATCACGAACTTTGGCGAATGGTGTTTGAAAGGTTATTCACCAAATTTTATGGCATGTCCTAATAAGGTTGACTCTTAGCCAAGTTTCGACCGAAAGTTTTACGAATGGATTTAATGTTACATATAGCTAATTGGGTGGAAGACGTAATGTCTGAGGTCTTGGAGTTAGAAGAAGCTCAGAATTGTGCTAAACGTTTTATAATGAGCAAGATTCAGGGAAATATTCAAAATTTTAGGATTGATTCCGCGAAGCTCGCTTCGATTGGCGATATAACCGTTTTTAACATTGAAGGCGTTATCACTCTTAAGAG
>JBBIVD010000025.1:0-10405 GCA_037439925.1 Candidatus Bathyarchaeota archaeon | reverse complement strand
ATGGCGGGCCCGACGGGAATTGAACCCGTGACCACCGGGTTAAAAGCTTCACCCATGAACTATGGCGTTTCATGTCCGATGCTCTATCCTTACTGAGCTACGGGCCCTCGCTTAACGCGCCGATAAAGGTTTACTCCACGAGGCTTTTAATATCTTTCTTTTCATATTTTAATTTAATAAAGCAAAATACATTAAACTATAATATTTCCTGAGGAAACGATAATGATAAAGAAGCTTCTAGAAGAACTGTCGAAGGGAAAGGCTCCAGGACCATTTCCATCTTTCTCTGTCCTTCACTTAATTAAAGCGTTAGAGCTAATGGCGATGAAAGGACCGATTGGCCGCGGAAAACTTTCTGAAGAGCTAAAAATAGGCGAAGGGGCAACCCGCACTCTAATTAATCGATTAAAAGACGCAAAAATGGTCGCTATAACTAAGCCAGGATGCTCACTAACAAAAAAGGGAGAAGAAATCTGGAAAAAATTGCAGTTGATTTTTCCACAAAAGGTGAAATTAGAGAAAAGCGAGTTAACCCTCGCACCCTACGACGTCGCAATATTAGTGAGAGGTTGCGGACATAAAGTTGGATCTGGAGTGGGGCAACGGGACGCAGCGGTTATGGCTGGAGCAAAAGGAGCAACCACGCTTGTCTTCAGAAAACAGAAATTAATTTTGCCCACGCTAAGCGAAGACGTATCCCGAGACTTTCCAATCGCCTTTAACCATATTTCCGAACTCCTAGAGTTAAAGGAAAATGATGCAGTGGTGGTTAGCAGCGCAGAAACATTGGAAAAAGCGGAGTATGGAGCGTTAGCGGCTGCCATGACGCTCGTCAACAATGATGCAAATAAACCATAAATTCCCACTAGAAAACGCTCTAGAGCAGATGCCTAGACTAATTTCTTCTGCCATAAAAACGATGTCAAAAATAGGATATAAAAGGGGATAAGGTGTGCACACTGTTACTAAATTAGAAATGCTGAAAATGTGTTAATCTGGATCATATTTGAACTAAAACCTTCTTTTTTCTCTTCTTTTAGCCCAGCATTCCCGACAGTACACTGGCCTGTTAGGGTCGGGTTTAAATGGAACTTCGCATTCGTTGCCGCAGTCGGCACACACTGCCTTATACATTTCTCTGGGTCTGCTGGATTCTCTTCTATACGCCATCTATTCACACTCCTATTTACTAAACAAGAATTGGATTTCCAGAATCTCAATTCCTGTCTGCTTATAGAATGATACGCCCTTCTTATAAGCTTATGCCAAAACCCTTAAGGAGCGGCGGCTGATTTTCAAATCGATGTCCACTGATCTTCATTGTAAAACCTCAGTAATGCAGCGTTAAGATTAACAAAGCCTTCCTTCGTTTTCGCAGAAACTGGTATCAAAAGGAACTTTAACCCTAATCGGTAAATAGCACGCATCATGTCGCGGCTGAGCATACGCCCCGTTCCACTCAATGTTTCCTCAATTGACGTTTCCAAAGCCAAAGGATTCGCAGACCAGTCCACTATGCGATTCACGTCTTCCTGCGGAAGTAAGTCGCACTTCGATAAAACGTGCAACTGGGAAGTAAAGAAGCGGTTGTAAACCGCAGCTGAAAGAAACAGATTTGAAACGTAATTTAACGGGTTAAGGGAGAAAACCGAATCGAACAGGTAAACTATGGCTTTGGGCTCCTTGGTCAACTCATTTACGATGTAGGGTCCGCTGGCCCTAAAGGCGAAGAGCTCCATCTGTCCAGGCGTGTCCACAATGACTATGTCGGACTTAAGGCTTTCGATTTCTTCTCCAAGCCTATCCGCTTCCTCTGCGATTAGGTCGGCCGCTATTACAAGCGCCCCGTTAGGTCCAAGTCCATGCTTTTCCATAAGGTTCTCCACATTTATGTAGTCGCGGACATCCACATCAGGATTATAAGGCAAATTCAAAACACCATGGTCCAAGTTCACAGTTGCGACATCTTGTTTTTGCATTTTCAGCCAACTAGCGAACGAAGCCGTGAGAAGGGATTTCCCCGAACCAGCTGTTCCGATCATAAAAACAACAAACATTCCAAATCTCCTCCACATCAACGAACATAGCTTTAAATGATTCACACGTCTGCAATTTTAAGGGTTGCTTAGGCACCCGGATTTGCAATCATCTTTTCAGCGTCTAGCCTTGCCCTCATCGCAACCAAAAGACACTTGAAAAGGAGAGCAAAAAGTTTTTCGTTCGGTTAGGATTCCACTTTAAGTGGCTTGACTTTTCCGCTTTTATTCTGGACCATTTCAGAAATTTGGACGAGCGCCTTGCCGATGCGGTTTTTAGCTGTTTCCGTTTCCTCAGCAGTGGTGGATAGATGAAGCTCTATGCGAGGGTTTTTCTCAGTGCCTTTAGGATGGGATTTTATGTATACGTAGGGGTTGTCACGCATGGTTTGATCTATGAGTGGAGCTACATCCGACTCCATGAGCCCTGTTACCTCTAAACTTGTTTCAAAGAAGACTACGTTGTCAGCCGCCTTCTTGAGTAAGGGCACGACGGACTCCTCGAATATGGCCTCCATTTCGGATGGAACTCCAGGGAGCGAAATTATAGTCACACCTTCATGTTCTATCATTACGCCAGGCGCTGTTCCGACAGGATTGGGCAAGGGCTTAGCTCCATCTGGAAGTTTTGCCATTTTAACGCGGTAAGAGGTCAGTTCGGCTTTTTCCATTCGGCACTCCTCAGCGTATTCGCGGTATTTGTCCTCCACCATCTTCAAGGCTTGATCATGAACTTTCAGTTCAACGCCTAAGGCCTTAGCCACACCTTCCAGCGTCATATCATCGAACGTTGGGCCTAAGCCTCCTGTGGATATTATAAAGCGTGGGCTACGTTGAAGGGCTTCTCGTAGAGCACTCGATATCTCATCGATATTGTCCCCTATGGTTGTGATGCGTTGGACCTTTAGTCCTAGGGTTGCGGCTCGTTTGGCGAGCCAGTTTCCATTCGTGTTCAGCGTCTTGCCTATCAGAAGCTCTGTGCCGATGCATATGATTTCTATTGTCTGGCTCATTTCGTGTTCACCACGTTGGGCTTACAACAGTTAGAAAATTGGGTAATACCGTACTTCATTAATTCTTATGCCTCAAATTCGCTTTACGGTAAGTTAAAGCTTATGGAAAAGGCTGTCACCTATGTTAACGTTTAAACGCTATGCGTTTTTCCTTTCATTTTTTCTTGGAGGACAGCCACCACTTTAGGTATTCTTTCCGCTCTTCCTTGTGTTTTTCCTCTTCGGACTCGAACTTAGGTTTAAGTCTTTCACGCAACTCAATGAGCTCTTGATGCGTAAGAGAAAGCCCGCAGCTTTTACAGGCATAGCGTTTCGTTGCAATCATGTAATGAAGTTCGCCACCGCACTCTGGACAATATTCCATCAGGTACCAGCCTTTTCCTTCACGCTTTCTGCTAAAATACGATGAAACGGCATGAGAAATACCTTTTGGCTAAATCCTTCCCTTTCAGATGATTAAACTGCAAAATGCCTAACAAAACGTTCAAAACTCAGGTGTTGCGCCGCAAATATGTAATGAAGTTGGTTAATCCCGCTTCCTTGGCGAGTTCAACGGCTCTTTCCATTTCGCTTCTCGTAAGCCTTCTACGGAGTTCTGGAATTTCGTGGGCCCTCCACTCGGGACGATACTGAAACATCACGTTGACCCTCACCCATGTTCCGAGATTTTTAGCTATCCAATTCAAAATGGGCTTTGTGCAGCAGTCAAGGTGCTCAGGCAAAACTAAAACGCGAATAAGCAACTCGCCATATTTCCTTCCATAAAGGTGATTTCTCGTGCATGCATCCCAATAGCCTGGGGCATCAGAAATTTTTTCGGCGCACGTATTAGAACCATACTTAAAGTCGAGAAGGTAAACGTCTATGAACCCTGCCAAAAGCTTAGCTGTCTCCTCGCTATAATAGGAATTGGAATTCCAAACAACGGGAACGTTCACTTTAACATGCTTAAAGGTTTCAAGCCACTGCTCAACCCAAGGAGTGGGCTCTCCGCCTACTAGATTCGCATTACGGCACCCCCTCTCCCGCAAGTGCTCAACCGCTTTGGCTAGTCGTTGAGGCGAAAAAACTTCGCCAGTTTCGTACCACTGCGATATGGACCAATTTTGACAGTGAAGACACTTTAGCGTGCAGCCTAGCGTAAAGATTGTTCCAGAAGGAACGAGCTCGGGCTCCTCACCCGTATGCTCAAACATTGTGGAAACCGTTATCTGGGTTCCGCACTTACAATGTCCAAGCTCTCCAGCAAGCCTGTTAAAACCGCATCTTCGAGTGCAAAAGTGACAACTTTCAAGGATACGATTTGCGATTTCAATTTTTAAGTCAAGGTAAGACTTTTCAGGATTATCCGTATCCTCTAGGCTTTTTTGGCGTAAATCAATGTTCCTTTCAAGGCGATAAAATTCTTCAGTAAGCCCATCATGGATTTCCCAAAGCTTTCGAAGGGAATCATTTTTGTCAAAATCGGCTGACAACTTTTTGGCGACCATAAACTTAGCTGGTTTACTATCTTCCATCACGTCAAAGTATCTGGCTAAACTAGCCCGAGCTTTTTCATCTTTCAGGACGGTTAAGGCGTCAGGTCTCCAAATCGCCCACATGGCTCCGCATCCTAGAATATATGACGAAAAGGAACTATTTAGCATTGCATTTACTTAAGAGCTTCTTCAGCTTTCTTTTAAGTACTTCACTTACCATATGAGCTTCTGCTTTTCCCCTTACTTTTTCCATAATCAATCCCATGAAGGTGCCGAACGCTCCACTTCCCTTTTTCTGTATAAGGCTTTTGTTTTCCTCAATGACATTATTTATTATGGTTTCCAATTCTTCTAGCGAAATCATGGCTAAACCTAGGTTTTTAACGGCTTCTTTAACCGTTGCTCTCTCATGTTGAGCCAGCCAAGATAAAATATTAGGTATAGCCTCTTTGGCGGTTTCTCCAGAATCTATAAGGCGGAACATCTCTCTTATTTGTTCATCAGTTATCATTTCGGTTTCAAATCCTTCTCGCCTCAGCGCCTTCATAGTTTCGGTTAAGGCAGCCGCTATGACTGTTGGTGAAACCTTGGTTTCTTTGGCTGCCGCTTCGAAGAGGTCGGCGTACTCTGAGTCGATGACCTGTTTCGCCAACTTCGCGTTAAGCCCATACTGCTTCATTAAGCGTTTCATTTTTTCTTCAGGCATTTCTGGAAGGCGGGCGCGCAGCCCGCTAAGGTATTCTTCTGTTATTTGAATCGGCGGAACGTCTGTCTCGGGGTACATTCTCGCAGCGCCTGGTCTGGGGCGCATATACCTAGTGGTTCCGTCAGGGTTAGCCGCACGGGTCTCCTCGGGAACACCTTCTATGGCTTCTCTCGCCCTCTGCGTCACAGCCTTTAGGGCGTCTGTGGCGTTCTCTTCAGTGTCTGCAACAAAAACGACAGCGTCCTGATGCTCCGCTTTCATAAACCGCTTAAGCTGATCAATTTCTTCGGCGCTTATTCCGTAGGCGGGTAGCTCATCTGTATGGAAGATGCCTCCGACCCTACCCCAAAAATGGGCGATGTCCGCTAGCTCCTTTCCGAGCCTTACGCCTGGCATAAGCTCTGTTTTGAGAAGCCCAGAGAATTTTGACAGTTTAACTGCCCATACTCGCTTATTTTGTTTCATTGCCTCTTTAATAACGCGGCAACCTGTTTGACTGAAAATCGAGGTGACGTCGACAATTTCATCTTTTACGTCCTCTTTTTGTGCTCCAATTTTGTTTAATGCATCTCGTATCTTTAGGAGGCTGAGTTGACGTTGAACCTCGTATTCGACGACTTTGGAAACCAGCTCTAGCTCCTGAACTCCCTTTATTTCAGTTAAGGCGCCGTCTCGAATGGATATGTTTATGTCCTGCCTAATGGTTCCCAAGCCTCGCTTAACTCTTCTAGTAGCCCTTAAAATTCTGCCGATGGCGAGGGCTGCTTTTTCCGCTTCTTGGGGAGAATAAATAACTGGCGCCGTAGCAATTTCAATTAGGGGGATTCCTAGGCGGTCGATGCGGTATTTAATGATTGTGCCCTCCTCCCCCATTTTTCTCGCGGCGTCCTCCTCAACGCCAATATGCTGAATAGGAATTCGTTTCCCCTCGACGTCTATTTCTCCATTTAGGGCTACGACGCATGTCCTTTGGAAGCCTGTGGTGTTTGAGCCGTCTATGACTGTTTTGCGCATTACGTGGATTTCGTCCAGCGGCTTCGCGTCTATCATAAGAGCTACTGTGAGAGCGATTTCAACTGCCTCACGGTTAAGGTCGTGGGGCGGCTCCTCATCCATCTCCACGAGGCAAGCCGTCTCTCCACTAGCCTCATAAAGTATCTTTACGCCTTTCCTAAACTCGAAGAAGGCGGCGGGATCAATTTGTCCCAGCTCACTTTGTGTGGGTCTCAACCTTCGTAGGAAGGTGATTTCAGGCTGTTCCTTAAAGAGTTCTGGCTTGCAGGAGCAGAAAAGCTTGGCGGCCGTGTTGAGCTGCTGATGTATTTCCAGCCCTGCCTTTAAGCCGATCCTCGAATAGTCAATGCTCATAATGATCATTCCGCTCCGGACTCTGCGGTAGTTCTCGGCGAGATTTCATAAGCTATGTTCGTCAGCAAGAGCTTCTTGGCTTCTTCCACGTTCTTTGTCTGCCCAAAAATCCACATGAGCTTTGCGAGGGCTGTTTCTGGCAGCATGTCTTCAAGGGGAATAACTCCGATTTCTAGGAGGTCTCTGCCGCTATCGTAGACTTTCATGTTTACGCGTCCCCATATGCACTGTGAAGTCATGGCGACAACCACATTGCTTTCTATAGCTTCACGAATTGGTGGTAGGCAGTATTTACCTACGTGGCCGAGCCCGCTTCCTTCGATGATTATTCCTTTATAACCCTCATGGACATACCATTCTATAATTTTTGGATTAAGACCTGGATGAAACTTTACAAGAGCCACCTTATCTTCAAAATTCGGCTTTAAAATCAGCTTCCGGGCATGGTTTCTTCTTCTGTAATCTTCAGTCAACATCGTAATTTTTTCATTTTCCATTTCGGCTAGGGGCTTAGCGTTAACGGATTTAAAGGCGTCCCTTCGGCTCGTATGACATTTCCTAACTTTTGTTCCACGATGAAAAACTATGGACTTGTCTGAAATTGTCCCATGCATGGCGAGGACGACTTCTGCGAAAGGAGCCCTAGCAGCCGCTGCAACGGCTCCAGTCAAGTTAGTCGCTGCATCTGAACTGGGACGATCCGCTGACCGCTGGGACCCAACTAATATTACGGGTACAGGCAAGCTCTGTAACGCAAAACTTAACGCTGCAGACGTGTACGCCATGGTGTCGGTTCCGTGGGCAACCACAACTCCAGACGCGCCATTTTCAATATGCTTGGCAACAGCCTTAGCTATTTCTGGCCAGTGCTTCGGAGTCATATCCTCGCTAAATATGCTGAATAGGATTTCGGCGTCTATGATGGCGATTTCCGAAAGCTCCGGCACCACGCTGTATAAGTCGCTGGCTGAAAGAGCTGGGCGGACTCCTCCCGTTCGGTAGTCCACTCGGCTGGCTATGGTGCCGCCTGTGCTTATGATCGCCACTTTGGGCAAGTCCGGCTTCTGTTTCGGAAGCGGAGGGGGAACGAAGGCTGGTTTAACGCCGGCTCCGACTTTCTCGATGCTCGTTGTAGAGGTGATGCGGATTCCAACGTTGTAGCCGCTTTTCAGTTTGATTACTATGTGTTTGTCGTCGCCGTATTCGGACCTTGGGATAAGGAGTCCCTCATATGTGATTCCGTTCTTCACGATGCGTATGATGTCGCCTATTTCGGCTCCAGCCTTTTTCAGGGCTTGCAGGGCTGTTCCTTTATAGCCTGGGAACTCTTCAATCATTTTTATTCCTCAAGCCTTTTTGAAACGTAGGGTCCATCATAATCGTAGCCGAACCGCCTATAGTACTGTTTTGTTCCGAGGGCGCTTATAACAACAACCTTTTTTCTGTCATATTCTTCACGAGAAATTCGCTCAGCTTCGGATAGGAGGAGCCCTCCATAGCCCTTGTGTTGCCAAGCTTTGGCTAAATGTTTGCCGACTGGAACGAGTGGACCATAAACATGAAGCTCACGCACAATAGACGTAGTTTCAGGGGCAATTTCTGGTCTATGCGCTTTTTCCGATGGAATTCGCAGCCTAAGGTATCCAACGAGAACATCGTCCACTGGATCTTCAACTGAAATGAAAAGTTCTGTTCCTTCCGAGGCTTCTTCCTTTGTGGTCCGTATCTGAACGTTATCTGGGTTAGGCTTAACGCCATCCTTTAGTCTTCGATGCCCAACTTCGCGGCACCTTATGCATCGGCACCTTATGCCTTCTTTTTTGAATTTCTGCAAAATCATTTGCCTAAGGTCGCTGCGGTTAACTCCAGCCTCAATCAAATGGGCTGGAATGTCCCTTTGGACACGCATGATTCTAACCCAGGGCGGAACCATCTTTTTCATTTCTAGGATAAGCTTAGCCGCCTCTTCCGTGGTGTAGGGCTTATACTCTCCATCGGTCCACCATTCGTAGGCTTTTGTTCCTTTTATGACGAGGCATGGATAAATCTTAATCATGTCTGGTTTGAAGGCGGAATCCGAGAATATTCTTTTAAAGGCGGCAAGGTCTCGGTCGAAGCTTGAGCCCGGAAGCCCAGGCATCAGGTGATATGCCACTTTCATTCCAGCGTCTTTCAGTATGCGGGTCGCCTCGATGACATCCTGAACGCTGTGTCCTCGGTTTACTCGCTCGTAAATGTCGTCGTATATGTTTTGGACGCCTAATTCCACTCGTGTCACTCCCATGTCCAGCATGTGGTCCACGTGTCTCTCTTTCGCCCAGTCGGGGCGAGTTTCCACAGTTATGCCAACATTCCTTATCCTGCTTTCCTCCGCATTCTTTTTTGCTTCTTCCAAAGAGCTGGATTTTTTATTGGTTATGGCGTCTAGGCATCGTTGAATAAAGGATTCTTGGTATTCAAGGGGCATGGATGGAAATGTTCCGCCCATAATTATGATTTCAGCCTTATCCACTGTGTGCCCAATCGCTCTAAGCTGTTCTACTCTATTTTTCACTTGGAGAAAAGGATCGAACTGATGTTGGAGCCCGCGCATTATGGCTGGTTCTCGGCCTACGTAGGCTGAGGGAACCTCGTAGGGCGGTCCGCCTGGACAGTAGGCGCACTTGCCATGAGGACATGGATAAGGCTTAGTTACCACGGCTATTACGGCTATTCCTGAAATAGTGCGAACCGCTTTTCTGCGTAAGAGAGGCAATAGCTTACTTTTTTCCCATGGCTTAAGGCAACGTATCAACTCAGAGTTTGAAGGAACCCTTTTCAGGGCGTATTTGCCAGCGATTCGCATCTTAACTACGTTAATGTCCTTCTTCGTTAAGTCGTGCATCATCAATAGGTTTTCAACGATTTCCCTGCAGGCAACCTCGCTCATTGTGTCTCAGCCAAAATAGCATTAGGCTCGCACTTTTAGATAAATGTGTTCTAAAACGTAGGCTTAAATATTAAGAGAAGGTTTAAACTTTCTAATGCTGATGTTTAATGCTTTCATACGCCTTTAAACGGGTCATCCGATCATGGAAACTCTTTGCAGCCTTACTTCTAGGCACAGTGCTTGCTGCAACCTTTTTCGCAGGCATAAACATAGGCGCAGACACGGCGGCGAGGCAGCTCTCGATCAACGGTTAAGCGAGGTTCCTGTGGACATCGTTGTGAGTGCAGGCTACTTCGAACTTAAACCAAGCCAGACAGCGAGCGTGATTGGGAATCTTTCCGACATCATAAAGGAGGCAGCTGACGCTATTCGTGGTGTTGACGGCGTCAAAAGCGTTGAGGTGGCTTCAATTTTTTGGAATGAAATTCGACTGCCCGAAAGTAACGAAACAGCTTACTTTGCGTTAACTGGAATATCGAATGGTTCCCGTGTTTACGATGGATTAACAGTGGTCGGTGGCAACCGTTCGCTTCTGGAAAATGAAACCTATGTATGGGCTGGCTCTCCGGAAGCGGCTAAATTGAAAATAGGGCATATTCTGCAACTTAAGTTCACCATGTGGATTAACGGGCGTGAAGGAAAACCTGCGAACGAAACTACGTTAACTTTAAACCTCACTGTGGCTGGTTTCGTTCAGCTTGAAGACGAGGCTCTATCCATCGCCACAGGCCAATTTTACTATTACAATTACCCCGTTTTTGTAACCACTTCGACCGTGGCTCAGCGTGGAGGATATGCCTTTAGTGGCAATCTTCTAATTATAAGCTGTGAAAAAACCTTAGCTGGGTTTCTCGATGTTCTCTATAACTCGGCAT
>JBBIVD010000024.1:0-10455 GCA_037439925.1 Candidatus Bathyarchaeota archaeon | reverse complement strand
TAATACTCCCTCTTTCTGAATTTGACTCCGAATTTTCTTGCCCTTTCTTCCATTTTTTGGACGTTTACTTCGGGGATGGCTACAGCCGTTATTTCTGTTTCAAGCTCATCTTTGGCTTTCTCAATGAACTCTAAGACGCTTTCGTAGGCGTTTTCAATTTTAGGCTTGCACACTTGATTATAGGTCTCTTTGTCGTGGGCGTTTAGGCTTACGCTTACTTTGTCTAAGCCTGCTTCCTTAAGCTCCTTGACGACTTTCCTTCCCTTGTTTAGTAAATAGCCTTGACCGTTGGTGTCTAGTCGAACCGTTTTTCCAGAATACTTCTTTATCCATTTTGTGACTTCTAGGACACAGTCTAATCTTTCTAGGGGTTCGCCGAAGCCGCAGAAAACCACTTCATTCCAGTGTCTTAGGTTTATGGCTCTCTGTAATCCCCTAATTACCTCGGTGACGGACGGTTCTCCATACAGTTTTAGTTTAAATCCACCTACGCCATTTGTGAAATTTTTTAGGCAGAAGTAACATTGGTTTGAGCATCGGTTAGTTATGTTTAGGTAGAGTTTGTTTCCTAACCAGTAGACCACGGCTTGCGTTTTCTTCAAGAAGCCGCAACACCTTCTGTCATGTTGAGTTTAAATAAACTTTTAATACTTGCATAATAATTCTTTGAAGGCGAGTGGAGGTCTGCTTTGTCCACTAAGACGACGGAGAAGAAGCGTGGTGTTCGAGATAAGTGGCGTGGTAAAACCTGGTATACAGTAGTTTCTCCTCCATATTTCGGCGGAGTTGAATTGGGCGCCGTGCCCTCCGATGAGCCTCAAAAGCTTGTTGGGAGGGTTTTGGACTCCACGCTTTACGACATAACCAACGATTTTTCCCATCAGTACATGAAAATATATTTTCAGGTCACGGGCGTGGAGGGAAAGACTGCGAGCACCATTTTCAAAGGGCACGAATATTCTCGAGACTATCTCCGAAGCCTAGTTCGGAGGAGAACCACAAGGATTGACGGAATAATCGATGTCACAACGAAGGACGGCTACAAGCTTAGGCTGGCAGTTTCGGCTTTCACTCTCACCCGAGTTAAAACTTCCCAGGAGCATTTTATCCGCGCCGTTATGAGCCGAATTATTCAGGAAAAGGCTAGCTCGCTTAATTTCGACCAGTTCGTTCAAGAGACGGTTTTAGGGAAAATCGCCTCCGACATATACAACGAAGCTAAGAAAATAGCGCCCATGCGCCATGTGGGCATAAGAAAATCTAAGCTTATTTCTCAGCCTTCTATGGCGGCTTAAAGGGAAAAGCATGGAGGAAAACCGCTTAAGCGAGCTGAGGAGAAGAGTCGCTCGAGAATCAGCCGTTCTGCTTTACACGTCGCAGGAGAAGGAGTATAAGCAGGCTAAAAGGCGGGCGGCTCGAACCCTTGGAGTGAGAGTGCTTCCAAGCAACCTCGAAGTAGCGGATGAAATCGACAAAATCGCCGATGAAACTGAAGGTTCGTTGAGGCGGGAAAGGCTTCTGCAGATGCGCAGGGACGGCCTAAAAATAATGGAGGCTCTGAGGAACTTTAGCCCTAGGCTTATTGGAAGTGTTTGGCGTGGAACAGCCCACAGAAACAGCGACATAGACATAGAAGCCTTCACCTCAAGTCCAGAAGCCGTTCTAGCTCAACTGCAGAAAAGCAACTTCAAAATCCAAGGAACAGAATGGCGCTCAGACGCAAAAAAAGGAAAAGCGAAATCTTCCCTCCACATTTATCTGGCTTTATCATCTGGAAATAAGGCGGAAATCGTAGTTAGGAGCGCCGAGGAAAGGAACATCTCAAGAAGATGCGAAATTTATGGAGACCTCATAACTGGCTTAAGCTACACTCAGCTTAGAAAGGTTCTTAAAGAAAACCCGTTCCAAAAGTTTATGCCAAAAAGTTAAGTCCTTAAAGAAAAAGGGAGAAAAAGAATTTTTGGTTATTGGGAGAAGGACTTTTTGCCATATACTTTTCTTTTGTAAATGACTGCGACAAATGTAAGCACTGCAAGTATGAGCGTCAATGATGCCCACGTGGAAAACTCCGGTACCATGCCGATAATTACAATTGAGACTTCCAATGAACTTTCATAATATTGTTGTACGCTGCTAACGGACTGAGGCATTTCTTCAGGGGGAGTAATTGCTCCAGAGGTCCAGTTATAATAGTATAACTGAAATTCGCATAGAGCCCCGCTTGATTTAAACCAATAGAAGTTCATACGCCAAATAAAATGGAACACCCCTGTCCATTCTACTTCCATTGTTATGTTTAGGTGGTTTACCTCCACGGTTTCGCCTAAATATGCCCGAGAGATCGTCTCATTTATTGTGGCCCCTTCAATAAATGCTGTCGGATCGGTGTATACGAGGTCGCCCTCCCCAAGATTCGCTGCAATAAATAAGATTGTTCCGTTGCCTCGCCCTGTGTCCACATCTATTTCATATCCTTCTGTAATTTCCGTGCCATTCGTGTAATGGACTATGGTTTGACCTGTAATGTTTGTGCCTGAGATTCCTTGAACAGTATTTCTCATCCACTCCGTCCCATTGATCTCTTCAAATCCTTCCCATTCTGGCGGAAATCGTGCATTTGGGTCATTGGAGGTCCAATTGAACTCAACATTGCCATATTCAAACCAGTCGCCCTCATTGACGCCTACTGTTCTTTGTGCAGCAATTGGTATTATGGACGATGCCGTAACCGCCGCTAGTAACGAGAACCATGAAGCAAAAGCCAACAAACAATTTTTCTTTTTCATGTTTGATCAGCAGATTGAAGTTATGAACATTGACAATATAACTTTTTTTCACGTATGTCAAAATGTTTCATCTTACAGATGAACTTTAGGCTATAGCCCTTTAACTAGGCTTAAATAGGTATTCTATCATAAGGAAAATTGGAAGCGTTGGGGCGGAAAGCAGATCGGCCTTCAGAAAACCAATCGTGGCGTTGAACTGGCATGGAGATGGATAAAGAGCAGTTTAAAAAAATGTTTCCCCGCCTAGCTGAGGAACTCGAAAAAATGGAACACGGAGTAAGCATAACTTCAGTTAGGTCAGACCCTGAAAAAGCGGAAAACGCCTCCTCGAAGAAGTTCGCTGGATACATGCCGGACGTAATTGACTTCATCCGAAGATGTGACAGTGAGCAGCAGGCTGAGGAAATAATAGGCTACTTGGAGAATAGGGGCGAAATCAGCGGCGAATACGCCCAAAAGCTAAGGAAACAGCTAAAAGAGAAGGGCGTTAGAAGTTTCGGACCTAAAAAGGAAGATGACTACTACCTAAAGCAGGGAAACATTTGAATTATGCCAACTAGTTCTCCAAAAATAATAAATGGAACTAAGCGAAATACAAAGGCTAAAAACGATGTCTCCATGGATTAGTAGGGTGTTCAATTTGAAAGTTGCAAGATCACCGTCGCTTATGCTCACAATTTTTCTTTTCTTCGTTATATTCGTGGCTTCCGTTGGCGTTAATATTGTAACTTTTAAGGCTGAGATGTCTGCTTCAAACCCTTTGGACATACGAGTGAACCACGAAATTCACGTTCAAAACGGCGGAGTGGTCATAATAAATGACACCATAAGCTTGTCCACTAGTATAGGAGAAAACATGGAGCCCTTGCAAAGCTTTCTCATGGGTTTCCCCTATGAATATAAGGTTTACATTGATCACTGCTTCGCTTATGATGCTTCCAATCGTGAGCGGTTAAATTTGGAGCTCGACGCTGGATTGGGAAGGATCGGCTTCTATGGAGTGCGTGTGTTATTCCCAGTTCAGGTGAACGTAAGCGACGGCAAATCTTACAATTTCACAGTGACTTTCATCCTTTCCAATCTCATCGTCCCTTCAAGTGAAACCACGTTTAATCTAACCCGTTTTCCCATGAGTCTAAGCTTAACTCAAAATGCTTCAGAATGCAACGTGAAGGTGTTCCTTCCGCCGGGAGCCACATACATGGAAAGCTCCCATACTTTCAATGCAACTACTGTGGACGATCGCCAAGTTCTAAACTATACGAGAGCAAGTCCCCTTGAAAGTTTTGCGAGAGAAGACGCTAGGCTAACATTTAATTCAGCTATGGGCACATTTCTGTTAATTGATAATGATGAGGTGAAGCGGGAAATAACCTTAAATGAGATGGGACGCATCCATGTCGCCGACTACTATCGCATAACTAACAGGGCTGCGTCTTCTCTTTCCAGCATGAGAATCGGCTTGCCGAAGGGCGCCTATGAAGTTTCTGCGTATGATCCAATGGGTAATCTTCGAGCGGCTTCGGAGGAAAAGGGCGCAGATGCGTACACGAATGCCACCGTGACCTTCAGAACAGCCATAACTATGGATCAGTCAGTTGAGTTCACATTGGGTTACTGGCTTCCATGGGAAAGCTATGTTAACCAGCATGGTTGGTGGAACTTTAACCTGACTTTCGCTTTCCTTGAGCGTTTCGACTGGATAATAAGGAAGTTAACAGTCTCCGTAACACTGCCTAACGGCGCCAATTTTGAACGCTATTCGACAAGTTCAGACTTTAAGGAATGGGATGTCCATGTTAACGTTCAGAAAAGCGTGTTTCGAGAAACAGCGACCTTCACCCTTTATAACGTAACATCCCTCCACAATCTCGGCTTCTCAGTCATATACAAGCATCTAGTTTTTTGGGCTTCTTTCCTCCCAACATTGTGGGTTGGAGCTATAGCCATCGTCATATGCGGCGTAGTTCTCCTTTGGCGTGCGCCTAAACCTGCAGCGCCCGTCATCCCTGTTCCCACGGACGTTCTCAAGGGCTTTGTGGATGCGTATGAAGAAAGGGAGAGGATTCTTCTGGAGCTTGAAAACATGGAGGAACAGGTGCGCAGAGGCAGAATCCCGAGACGCCGATACAAACTGCGGAAAATAACTCTTGAAGGACGTCTTTCCACACTTTCCCGTAATCTAACTGACTTTCAGGAAAAAATACAGAAGGCTGGTCCAGGCTACGCCAACATCATTAGAGGAATCGAAGTTGCTGAAACCGAGCTTGAAGGATTAGAGGAAGACATTGAGAGGATCACGGTTCGACGCCGACGCGGAGAACTCTCCTCAGAGGCTTATAATAGGCTTCTGGAAGACTATAACCGCAGAATGGAGAGGGCGAAAACCACCATTAGGGGCTATCTCCTTAGGCTTCGAGAGGAAATCCGCTAAAAATACACAAAGATTTTTATGCTAGAATGATTATTTCCTTAAAATCCAAAATTAGGAGGACTGTTGCATGGCTAAGATCAAAATTGATTTAGAAAAATGCAACGGAGATGGAACATGCGTTGAAGTTTGCCCCGTAGGAGTCTTCGAACTTAAGGAAGGAAAAGCGGTTGCCTCAAGACCAGAAGAATGCCTCGTCTGCATGGCATGCGAAATACAATGCCCAAACGGCGCCATCAAAGTCATCGAAGAATAACCTATAATCTATCATGTGTGGCAAGCGAAAATCACCATTAATTAATCATCGCACTGAAAATGCCATATTTTAGGCGTATAGATTTTCCCATGTAAAAGAGGCTTATTTTTACTTAAATATTCGTATCAAAATCTAAACATTTAAAGCCACTATTGGCAAGGTATAAGGGTTAAAGGAGGTTAGAGAATGCCCATTGGGAAAGGCGACTTCATACTTGTCGATTACACGGGAAAAGTTAAGGAGACAGGCGAAGTTTTCGACACCACCATAGAGGAAGTAGCCAAGAAGGAAAGGCTATACAAGGAAGGAGACATTTACGAGCCTAGACTCATCGTCGTAGGCGAAGGCTGGGTGTTAAAGGCTTTAGATGAAAGCTTCCCAAACTTTGAGGTGGATAAGGCAGCGTCGGTTGAGATACCGCCCGACAAGGCTTTTGGAAGCCGCGACCCAGAAAAAGTAAGGATGGTTCCCCTTAGGCGGTTGACAGCCCGCGGGATAACGCCTCAATTGGGAATGCGCCTAGAATTCGATGGAAAACTCGCCACCGTTAGGACCTTAGGCTCTGGAAGGGTTCAGCTTGACTTTAACCCTCCGCTAGCTGGAAAAACACTGGTCTACGAGGTTACTGTTAAGAAAAAGCTTGAGACAAAGGCGGAGAAAATGGCAGCTCTAGTCCACAGAAGAATACCGACGGTTGAAATAGAGAAGTTCGGCATAAAGATTGGAAAAAACTTGGCTACGATAAGCGTGCCGGAGGAAGCCTTCCTCGTTGAGGGCATTCAACTCGCAAAAAGGGGCATAGCCACGGACATACAAAAATTCTTTCCAGAAATGATGACCGTTAGGTTCATTGAAGAGTTTAAGAGGAAAGAAGGAACAGCGGAACGAAAGCCTCGACAAGAAACAACCCCTAAAGCTGGCAACCCATAACTTTGCGAAACACATTAATTTGCCTAGTCCAGCGAGAAATGAGAACATCCAATGGGGCTAAAGTTTTGTTAAATAATGAAGGATGGAGACACATAGTTATACCGAATAAATATTAATAAGGGCTTTCAAACGCTATACGTTAACGTCACGGAGGATCGCACATGCCAAAGTTCAAAATAATAATCTCCGACCCAGATGCAGGTAAGTCTAAATCCGTTGAAGCGGATGGAAGCCGCGCCGTTCCACTAATTGGAAAAAAACTAGGAGAGACAGTCGACGGATCCGTGGTCGGAATGCCTGGATATAAATTACAGATAACGGGCGGATCCGACAAAGACGGTTTCCCCATGAGACCCAACGTCCACGGAGGAGTTCGAGTCAACGTGATACTAAGCCGAGGAGTGGGGTTTAAGCCTTCTCAGAAGGGCGAAAGACAAAGGAAAACTCTCCGTGGAAACGTAATAACTGAGGACATTGTTCAAATAAACATGAAAATCGTTGAGGGACCGAAAAAAGCGGAGAAAAAGCCCGAGGAGGAAAGGGAGGCGAAGGGTGAGCTGATTGAAAAAGTTGCCCAGACAGCCTGAAGTTAACATTGGGACAATTGGTCACGTGGACCATGGGAAAACCACGTTAGTGCAAGCCTTAACGGGCGTTTGGGCAGCCAGGCACAGCGAGGAGTTGAGGCGGGGCATAACCATTAAGCTCGGTTATGCGGACGCTCCGATCTATAAGTGTCCAAACTGCGAGCCTCCCAGATGCTACTCCACGGAGGAAAAATGTCCCAATTGTGGTTCCCCTTGCGAGTTCGTTCGGGCAGTTAGTTTCGTAGACGCCCCTGGACACGAAGCCCTTATGGCAACAACCCTTTCTGGAGCCGCAGTTATGGATGGAGCCATATTGGTCATAGCGGCGGATGAGCCTTGCCCGCAACCTCAGACTAGGGAGCATCTTGCCGCTCTTGAGATCGTTGGAATAAAGAACATCATAATCGTTCAAAACAAAATTGATGTAGTTGATGAAAATCGGGCATTGGAAAGTTACAGAGAAATAGTTGAGTTTGTGAAGGGCACGGTGGCTGAAGGCGCACCCATCATTCCCATCTCCGCTCAGCACTCTGCTAACATCGACGTCCTTATTCAGGCGATTGAGGAACGCATTCCGACCCCTGTGCGTGATCCAGCGAAGCCTCCGAGAATGTATGTTGTACGCTCATTCGACGTGAACAAGCCTGGAACCCCAGCGGAGAAGCTGATGGGCGGAGTTGTCGGCGGCTCTCTCATTCAAGGAAATTTTAAAGTAGGCGACGATATAGAGCTTCAGCCAGGGATACGCGTCGAGAAGCAGCACAAAATAGAATATGAACCCCTATTCACCGACATAGTCAGCTTACATGCGGGTGGAAGAACAGTTAAAGAGGCTAGGTGCGGAGGCTTAGTTGGCATAGGAACCCTTTTAGACCCGTCCCTAACTAAGGCTGACGGTTTAACTGGAAACATGGTTGGAAGACCGAAAATGCTTCCCCCAACTCTGTCTGAGCTAACATTAGACATTCATCTTTTCGAACGCGCCGTAGGAACAAAGGAAATGTTAGAAGTCGAAAAGGTGCACGTGGGCGAGCGGCTGCTTCTAGATGTGGGGACGACTATAACCGTTGGCGATGTGGTCTCGGCGAGAGAGGATACGGCCACCTTCCAACTTAGTCGACCTGTTTGCGCTGAGAAAGGTGCTCGAGCGGCATTAAGCAGAAAAATAGCCGCCAGGTGGCGCCTCATCGGTTACGGGATAATAAAATAAGAGTTAATTCTGGCGAATCTGGAGCTCTGTTGGGAAAATCTTGCCTATAAAAGTAATTTTGGATTCAAACTTTCTCTTCATTCCATTACAATTTAAAGTAGACATTTTTGAGGAATTAATGAAGCTTTTAAATCAACATTTTGATCCCATTCTTCTTTCTCCAACCCATAGGGAACTTTTAGGGCTAGCTGAACGGGGTTCTCCTAAAATGCGCAAGCTTGCATCATTGGCGCTTAAGCTCGCTGAAAAGTGTCGCTTAATTCATGTTGAACCGCTTTCAGGGGAGACACACGACGACGTAATTGTTCGAGTGGCTAAGGAATGGAGTTGCCCCGTTGCCACAAACGACAGAGAACTCAGAAAAAGGTTGAGGAAGGAGAAGGTGCCAACCATTTTTCTTAGGCAAAGGGCATATCTCGAGGCAGAAGGACTCGTGCGTTAGACACTTATTTTAAATTTTCGTGCATACGGCGACGTATCCCTTTAATTGACCGTTTGTCTTTATGGCGAATGCCTTTAATCCCGCTTGGGCAAGTAACTTTGCGAAAGCCTCTAAGGAGAATTCCTTCTTCAGCCCCGTAACAGCGATTATTGAATGGCGTTTACATACTCTTTTGATTTCGTTAAGCGTTAAGATTGGATTTGGCATGTTCTGCAGAAGTGTTATGGCGAAAGCATCGTCGAATATTTCATTCTGGAAGGGCATAGAGTCTGCGTCTGCGCAAACGAGTGCCACTTTCGGTAAGCGTCGCGTTCGCTTTTTAGCTTCTTTTAAAATTTTTGAGGAAATGTCTAAGCCCACTAGGCGTTTGACTGACTTGCCGATGTGCTCGAATAGGAGTCCTGTTCCACAACCCACATCTAAAACAAGGTGACTTTTCTTGAAGTATATGCAGCTTAGTGCTGCCTCTATTTTCGCTTTTTGTTCCTCACCGTATTGGGCATCGTAAACAGCAGCTGAAAAGTCGTAACTGCGCCTCACTTCACGTTTTTTGTTCCATTCTTCCATAGGTCCTTCAGAAGTTTATTTAGGCTAGTTCTCTCTTCTAAAAGTGTTGGCGAGAAAATTGCCAAATCGGAAGCCCCTAATTGCCTTGGAAAATCCAAACTTGGAAACAGCTGCGAAAATAGTTAGCGAAGCCCTTTCGGAGCGGAAGACAGTCTTTCTAGCTGGAAACTGCTGGGTCGACTATAGGGGAAGGGCTAGCTCCAAGCTGAAGCCTGGCGAACGCATAGTTATGATTAAAGAGGACGGCTCAGTTCTTGTTCATCGTCCTACGGGCTACGAGCCGGTTAATTGGCAGCCGCCCGGCTGCCTCTTCCAAACTAATGTAGTGAGTAATGTTTTGCGGATAAGGGCTATTCGTCGAAGACCATCTGAATCAATTGGAATATCTTTTGATCGTGTTTATTTGGTTTCGGCGTTGAACCTCGTCGACCAAGGAGAGTTCTCGCTTTACGCCAGTGAAGAAGACATGCAGAGGGCGATACTTGTTGAGCCAGAGATTGTGGAGAAGGGCTTTAGGTTAATCACGTATGAGAAGAAGGTTGAGCCTGGGTTCGTGGATGTTTACGGAACCGACAAAGACGGAAAGTTTGTGGTCGTCGAAATTAAGAGGAAGACAGCTGGGCGGGAAGCCGCTTTTCAACTGGCGAAATACGTGAAATCCGTTAGGGGTATGGTGAACCGTGAGGTTAGGGGAATACTTGTGGCGCCCAGCATGGCTAAGGGGGTTCAAAGGCTTTTGACAACCCTTAAGCTTGATTTCAAGCCTTTAGACCCTAGAAAATGTGCGGAAATTTTGGCGAAATCTGAATCAAAGAAGATTTCAGAGTTTCTCTAATTATGGTTTACCCGCCTAGTTGATTAGCCCTATGCGTGGGAATGGAGGAAAACTCCAGAAACCTTAACTTTAAGAGAGTCGTTATGATTGCATCCCTCTGGACTAAGGCATATGCATTAAAGAAGGAGAAAAATAGGTTTGTTTGGTGAAAAACTTAGGAAAAGTGAAGTTAAATTGAAAATCTCTTTGAACTTCTTATTCATCACAGTAATGGCGACCAGCATTGTTCCAGCTTTTTCATTTATTGCAGTTGCTGAAACTGCGACCGTAACGGTGGACGGGTCGATAACGTATCAAATAATCGACGGGTTCGGCGGGTCGGGAGCTTACTATGAGGGATTAATGAAAAACCTGAAAGAACCTAAAAGAACAGAGGTTGCAGACTTGCTATTTTCTGATCTTGGAACGAGC
>JBBIVD010000023.1:0-10505 GCA_037439925.1 Candidatus Bathyarchaeota archaeon | reverse complement strand
AGAGACCCGGGGCTTAAGGGTTTACTGCCTCTTCAACAACGTTTACATGGAAGAAGACGCTGGAAGATTCGCCCGATTAATCAGCCGATAAGGGAGAAAGAAAACGCCTTCTAAACGAGTCGAAACTTTAATTAATTCTTAAATTTGACTTTCATCTTGTTTTCGCTACGAATTCCTCTGAAATCCTCTTGTACATTTCGAGTTCTCTTTGGGACATAGGCTTAACTTTTTTCAAAGCTTCCTCAAAAAACTTTCTGTAAACTTTCAGGTCTTTAATGTTCTTCTTAGCGTCTTCAGGGTTTTTACTGTTCATTATGTGTTCTCTTATGGTGAGCATTACGGCTGTGTTGCATATCGCCTCCAGATCGGCGCCTGTGTATCCTTCGGTTCTCTTGGCTAGTTCGTCTAGGTCTATGTCTTCGGCCAACGGTTTCGACTTAGTGTGGATTTTTAATATTTCCCTTCTGGCTTCAAGGTCTGGCAGCGGCACGTAAAGCAGCTTGTCGAATCTTCCAGCCCTCAGAAGCGCCGGGTCTATGATGTCCGGACGGTTCGTAGCCGCTATGACCACTACGTCCCTCAGCTCTTCTAAACCGTCCATTTCAGTTAAAAATTGGCTTATCATGCGTTCGGTCACGTGGGAATCGCCGTAGCCTCCGCCCCTAGCTGGAGCGATGGCGTCGATCTCATCAAAGAATATTATGCTTGGAGCCGCCTGCTTAGCCTTTCTGAAGATTTCCCTCAAAGCCCTCTCGGATTCTCCGACCCATTTTGAAAGGAGCTCAGGCCCCTTCACGCTTATGAAGTTGGCCTCGCTCTCGTTTGCGACGGCCTTCGCCAACAGTGTTTTGCCCGTGCCAGGCGGGCCGTAGAGGAGTATGCCCTTAGGCGGCCTTGCGCCCATGTGCTCGAAGACTTCTGGATACCTGAGCGGCCATTCAACAGCTTCTTGGAGTTCCAGTTTTACGTCTTTTAGTCCGCCTATGTCCTCCCATTTTACGTTCGGCACCTCGACGAGCACTTCGCGCATAGCTGAGGGTTCCACGTCCTTTAGGGCGTCCATGAAGTCGTTCCTCGTGACCACAATTCTGTTAAGCACCTCAGCCGGAATCGTATCTTTCTCGAAGTCTATTTCTGGAAGTATCCTACGTAAAGCCCGCATGGCAGCCTCCTTGCATAGGGCCCCCAAGTCGGCGCCCACGAACCCGTGTGTGATACTCGCTATCTTCTCTAGGTCAACGTCTTCTGCTAGGGGCATTCCGCGCGTGTGAATCTGCAATATTTCGAGCTTACCCTGTTTGTTCGGCACGCCTATCTCTATTTCTCGGTCAAATCTTCCAGGCCTCCTCAGAGCTGGGTCTAGAGCATTCGGCCTGTTAGTCGCTCCTATCACAACTACTCTTCCACGCGACTTAAGCCCGTCCATTAAGGCGAGCAGCTGCGAAACAACCCTTTTCTCAACTTCGCCTGTGACTTCCTCTCTTTTCGGCGCTATGGCGTCTATTTCGTCTATGAAGATTATGCTGGGCGCGTTTTCTTCTGCTTGCTTGAAGATTTCCCTTAGGCGTTCTTCGCTTTCTCCATAGTATTTGCTCATTATTTCAGGCCCACTTATGCTGAAAAAAGTTGCATTCGTCTCGTTTGCAACGGCTTTGGCTAGTAATGTCTTGCCTGTTCCAGGAGGCCCATAGAGCAAGACGCCCTTCGGCGCGTCGACTCCTAGTCTTTCGAAAAGTTCAGGATATTTCAGCGGGAGCTCAACCATCTCCCTGATCTTCCTTATTTCCTCGTGTAGTCCGCCTATGTCCTCGTAGGTCACCCTCGGGACTTCTCTGACCATGGCCGCCGGCCTTTCAGAAATGGTTATTTTCGTGTCTGCCTCTATTATTACGGCTGGAGCCGGAGGCTTAACGCTCGTGACTATTAGGTCGACTTTTCTACCCATGATTCCTATGGGAATGCAGTTTCCACGCGTGACGACTCTGCCTTCCAGAAGTTGGGA
Organism: Candidatus Bathyarchaeota archaeon; assembly: GCA_037439925.1. GTDB lineage: Archaea > Thermoproteota > Bathyarchaeia > Bathyarchaeales > Bathyarchaeaceae > JBBIVD01. The sequence goes on along the minus strand of JBBIVD010000023.1, from coordinate 8,503 downwards.
TAAATAATCTTCTGCGCCTTCTATGCGTAGGGGCTCCGTAGGCGCGAGGGTTATTCCTTCAGCCTTTTTCGCCTCAACCTTCCTCACGGTGACCTTCTCGTCTATGCTTACGCCAGCCTCGCTTCTAACGTAACCGTCTATGCGGATCAGCCCCTTACCGTAATCTTCCATGTAACCAGGCCAGCATATTGCGACGGTTTTACTTTTGCCGGAAATTTCGACGACGTCGCCAGCCGTTAGCCCTATTTCCTCCATTACTTTAGGGTCAATTCTGGCTATGCCTCTGCCTACATCCCGCCCAGGCGCCTCAGAAACCCGCAGGTTAGCGACTTTAGAGCTTGACGTCTCAGCTTCCTCCTTAACCTTAGGGGGCTATGCCTTCCACACATTGAACTTTTGTTTTCGAAGAAAAATATATAAATTGTATGTATGTCCTGACTGCTTTCCGCCGAATTTTGGCGAAAAATGAATGAAGGATGATTTAGGAAACTTCTAAGTGTGGTTTTCGGCGGCGTTTTCTTTTCTATTTTGCTTGGCTTAGAATGGATTGTATTTGCTCTTGGGTTAGGCGATATCCATGCAGTCGGTTTCCACGCACTCCCACATCCTTCATCACTGTCTCCTTGATTGGCAATGGTGGATCAAATTTGACGATGTTTTTAAATTGTATAACCCTGTTCCAACCATATTTTTTGCATTCATCCCTTTCCTTCTCAGACAGTTCCTCCGTCTTCAGAACGCTTCCAACAACGCCGTATCCAAGGAAGGAGTCGCCCTTCTCCGCTTTGCGAGCAAAGAAGATAGTTAAGTCGGGTTCCCACCTTCTCTTGACACCAGCATAGTATTTGTGGATGTTGAAGACTTGTCTAACCCACTCGTCCCTTGAAATCCTTAAAATGTAGCCATGAGAACTCGATTCAATCGTATTCATCTGCATTCACCACGCTAACGCTTTACTCCAAACTTATTATTTAAAACTTAGGCATCCTCCATCAAACATTAAGGAATATTAAACGTTAATCCTTCCTGAGAAGGCCGCCGCCGCAGCCGAAAGGGTTTCTTCAGCTTCTTTTTCAGAGGCTACTCCGAGTGCGACTATGTCTATGCATCCCTGCTGAGCCACATAGTTAAGCGCATCCTTTGGAGGAAGGTAGCCTGCAGCCAAGACTTTCTTTCCTATAACGGGTTTACGAAGCCTTCTAATTGTTTCTACAATTTTCGCTGGCTCCGCATCCATGAACATGCCCATACGATTAAAGGGAAGCATAACGAGGTCGATGTCCAAATTAGTTTCTAGGAGCCAGTTTAACGTTGAAGAAGGAAAGTGTGTGGCTAGGCCAGCGAGGCAATTCGTCGCATGCACTTCGTTGAGCAACTTTGAGATTTCTCGCGTGTTCCTTCTATCCGTGATTTGCCCATGCAAAAGCATGGCGGCGGTCTTGAATTGTTGGTAATCCTTTATGTTGCCTAAGGGGTCTTCTGGTCCTATTGTGCCCACTATGGTTAACTTTTCTCCTAGCTCTCTTTCAGCAGCCCTTAAAGCGTCGAAAATTCTCGGAAGTGGAAGGACCTGAACGCCCATGACTCCCAAGTCAACCGCCTTAAAAATTATTTTCACAATGTTTTCGGGGTTCTCGTAAAAGTGCTTGTAATAGAACGTGGCTCTGCTTCCGAATTGGCCAGCTCCAACGAAGGGCGACGTGCCAAGGAGTATTCGCGGAATTCTAGCCTTTCCCACTTGGATTTGGAGCTGTTCAACTAGGGATTTCAGAATCAGTTTAGGTTTAGCGAGCAAAATCAGCCCTCACGAGAAAATGCCTCCGACCCTCTCGAGTTCACGTTTTATAATTTGAAAGTCTTCTTCGAGCGCGTCCCTATATTTTGGATTGTATAGGGCGGCAGCCGGATGGTAGGCAGGAATCACGCTGACCTTAAGACCGAGGAGTTCTACCTCATAAACTCTTCCACGAAGTCTAGTGATGCCTCCAGCGTCGATGCCTGCCTTTGGGAGGACGTGGGAAGTTGAGTGCCTACCTAAAGTTACGATGAGCTTCGGCTCAATTATCTTGATTTGTCTGTCTAGGTATGGAGTGCAGGTTTGAATTTCACTTGGCCGAGGGTCGCGATTATTGGGAGGCCTACATTTAAGCACGTTCGCAATGTATACGTCGCTTCGGGAAAGCCCGACTTTAGAAAGCATTTCTTCCAGCAGTTTGCCTGCCGCTCCGACGAAGGGGCGTCCCTTTATGTCTTCCCAGTAGCCCGGAGCCTCGCCGATGAACATGACAGCGGCGTTGAGGTTTCCTTCTCCTGGAACAGGGTTTCGGCGTCCTTTCCACAATTCGCATTTGCGGCAGGCTTTCACTTCGGCTTCGACAATACTCATAAGGTCTTGCTTAGGCATGGGGTTTAACCGGCTTGGTAAATTTTTTGATTAGTTCTTTTCGCTGCTGGCGGAGTTTTAGGTTTGTTTCTTTGGCGAATTTGATGGCTTTTTCTGTTTCTTGGCGGTCGGCGTCCGCCACGTTGAAGGCTTCTACTGCGGCTTCGTAGACCCGCATTGGCGGTTTTTCCATTTCCATTAGTGAGTGGAATAGGGTTGTGTAGTTCAGCTTAACGCCTTTTTCGGCGGATACTAGCCAAGCGTAGTTTTCAAGCATTTCTATAAGTGCTCGTAGCACGTAGTGCGCCGCCTCATTGAACACTTCTATATTCACGATTGCTCGAGACCTAGCGACAAGTCCCTCTAAGAAGGCGGGTTTTCCATAATATTTTAGCCTAGTTTTTGTTTTGAAATGCAGTGAGTCAAGCGTAGAGGCGTGGTCATCCATGAAAGATGTGATTTCTTTCCAGATTTCTTTGAATAGATTAAGTTTTCTTTCAGCCTCAATTCGGTCTATTGATTGCAGTCGGGCTAAGGTGAGGTAGCCAACGAACAGCTCGGGCATTCCTGATCTTTTAGCGGCTTCTTCGAGAACTCGGATAAAGTGGCTGTTGGAGATGGGCATTAGGTTAATGTCAATCAGAATCTTTAGGATTGCCTCCGTTCCCATGCTTGCGAACACGCAGGCGCTTTGGAAATCTCCTCGGGCAAGGGCGGACGTTGCCCTACTTAGGTAGAGGTCTGATTCTATGACGTAGGCTTCAGTTCGGATGTCGAGGCGTTCAGGGGTCGCATAAGCTTTTGAAACCCAGTTTTTCGTGTCGGTTAAGGACCAGTCTCGATCATATAGTATGAGCATTTCGTAGATTTTCTGGTCCATTTCAGGTGGCATGGAACCCTTTATCCATTTTTTGGGAACATAGTCTAAGTCGATGAGTAAGCCGTCGGTTTCTAGGCGTTCGACGTACTCGTAATTGAAAACCCGCCCATTCACGATTAATAGGTCTACGTCGCTGCTTGGAACAGCGTCGCCCCGACTCCAGCTTCCGAATAATCCGATCCCTGAAACTGTTTCCTGCGCGCTCAATTTACGGACAAGCTTCTCTAAAGCGCCGCGAACCTTTTCAGACAAATGGACCAACTTTGCCCACTTCCGTCCACCATGCAGACCAATAACAAAGTTCAGCGAACACGTATAAAAATTGTAGGACGAAACATGGGCTAAACTGTGCAGACGCCTAGGAATTTGTGATAAATGTGCAGAATTGTATGTAGAATAAGCATATAATAAATTGAATATGGATTTCAAAACCGTAAGCTTTATATATTAAAACATGTGCATGAGGATAGCACAACGGCAGCCGGATGGACGATTATGATTCTGAGGTTCCGATGAGGAACCAATTGTTGTGACGGTTTTCGCCACGCAGCCCCATCGAGGGGGAAACCGTGAAAAAGGTCGAGTTGCGGCAGAGGCCCATAGATAAGTGTCCCGAGTGTGGTGGCACAAACCTCGTCCACGATTACGATAGTGGCGAGACCATTTGCGGAAGCTGCGGTCTCGTTATTCAGGAGCAGATGATGGATAAGGGACCCGAATGGAGGGCTTTCACTCGGGAGGAGAAGGAATCCAGAAGCCGTGTTGGAGTTCCCACATCCTATTCTGTGCACGATAAGGGATTGTCAACCGCTATTGGGCGTGTGGACCGCGACGCCTTCGGACGTAAACTTCCTTTGTCCACTCGCCTTCAGATGTGGCGGCTGCGAAAATGGCAGATAAGGTCTAGGGTTCATTCTTCTGCGGATCGGAACCTCGCTCAAGCCATGGCTGAACTCGACCGCCTTTCCGACAAATCTTATATTCCTGGACCCGTGAAGGAGAGGGCCGCCGTAATTTATCGGAAGGCTTTGGACAGGGGCTTAGTGCGTGGAAGATCCATTGCGGCCATCGCTGCCGCCGCTTTATACGCTGCCTGCCGAGTCACGGGAACCCCTAGAACCCTACGTGAAATAGCTGAATCTAGCCTAGTCGACAAAAAGGATGTGGCTAGATGCTATAGGCTTCTGCTTCGTGAGCTCGATGTTCAAATGCCAATATCTGATCCCCTAACCTACGTTTCGAAGATAGCTGAAAAAACCGCCATCACTGGTCAGACTCAGGGGCTCGCCGTCAAGATTATTCACGAGGCTAGGCGGAGGCGTGTTTCTGCTGGCAAAGACCCTATGGGGCTCGCTGCCGCCGCTCTCTACATTGCCTGCCTGCAGACGGGCGAAAAGAAGACGCAGAAGGAAATCGCTGAAGCTGCAGGCGTAACTGAGGTCACGGTTAGAAACCGCTACAAAACCCTTAAAAGACAATTGAAACTCAAACTACCCGACTAGCCTTTTCTAATGGCAACTTAATAACTAAAATTAGTTTTCCCGTTTAGGCTTGTTTTCTTCGTTTATTTCCATTACTATTGGACCTTTGTAACCGCAGCTCTCGCAAACGTATTGTTCAGGAGTTAGCCAAATGTCGAATTTGCTTGAAAGCCTAAGCTTTGGGCTTCCGCAGACTGGACAAAACTTTTCAGCCTTTTTTCTCATGTTTAGTCCCTTGAATACTTCACGTGATCCTTCGAGTACGCCCAAGTGTTTCCGCTCGCTTTAGATGGATTATTGAACTTCTATGTTTTCTTCTGGAAACCCTAGCTGAACCAAGTAGGATTGTACTTTCTCTCTGTGGTCGCCCTGCAACATAATCTGGCTGTTTTTGGCTGTTCCTCCGCAGGCGCACATGGCCTTAAGTTTTTGTGCGAGGCGCCCGAGATCGTTGTCTTTGGTGTCGATGCCGTCGATTACGGTCATGGCTCTGCCCCATTTCCTTGTTTCCAAACGAACACGAATTCTTTGCTGTTCCCTGCTGATTTCACCACAAGCACATATGTCACGTGGAAGCCCGCATACTGGACAAATTTCAGCCATTACGCGCTCTTAAGCTCCTTCTTTACCTACCTTAATGAAATGAAGAGGAACTATTTAAGAATTTTCAACTGAAACGGGTACATCGTGATAATGAATTTAAATTTCAGAGCCACTCATATATTCCTTGGAGAAGGAAGCAGAAATGGCAGTTAAGCCTAAAGTCTCTCAAATCCGTAAAAGAGACGGCAGAATCGTTAAATTCGAAGGGAAAAAAATCACTGACGCCATTCATAAGGCTGTTTTAGCCGTGAAGCGAAAGGATGGAAAGTTAGCTGAGAAGCTTTCAAATCGGGTAGTAGCCATCATCGAAGAGAGATTTGAGGGAAAGATTCCGACTGTGGAGAATGTGCAAGACATAGTGGAGGAAGTCCTAATTAAAAACGGTTACTCAGACGTCGCCAAAGCCTATATTCTGTATCGTCAAAAACGCACAGAGCTTAGAGAAACCAAGAAACTTTTAGGCGTAAAAGACGATTTGAAACTGTCCCTTAACGCCGTCAGAGTCCTCGAAAGAAGGTATCTCCTAAAAGACGACCAGGGAAACGTAATTGAAACTCCTTCACAAATGTTTCGGAGAGTGGCTAAGGCGGTAGCCTCCGCAGACCGCATATACCGTAAGGATGCGGACGTGAGGAAAACTGAGGATGAGTTTTACCGTGTTATGGCGTATTTGGAGTTTCTTCCAAACTCTCCCACATTAATGAATGCTGGAACCGAAATTGGACAACTTTCGGCGTGTTTTGTTCTGCCTGTCGAGGACTCAATTGACGCAATTTTCGACGCTTTAAAGTCTATGGCTTTGATCCACAAATCTGGCGGAGGCACGGGCTTCTCCTTTTCTAGGCTGAGACCTGCAGGCGACTTGGTTAAGTCCACGAAGGGGGTGGCAAGTGGACCCGTTTCCTTTATGCGGATTTTCGACGTCGCAACAGACGTGATTAAGCAGGGAGGCAAAAGAAGAGGCGCAAACATGGGCATCTTACGGGTTGACCACCCAGACATAATAGAGTTCATTACAGCCAAGGAGAAGGAAGGCGTTTTAGCCAACTTTAACGTTTCCGTGGGCGTCACGGACGATTTCATGAAAGCCCTAAAGAACGATGAAGAATACGATTTGATTAACCCTCGCACTGGAAAAGCTGAAAAAAGGCTTCGCGCCAGGGACGTTTTCGACTTAATCGTGACTATGGCTTGGCGGACAGGCGACCCTGGCATAGTCTTCCTAGATGAAATAAATAGGCATAATCCCACGCCCCACATTGGAAGGATAGAGAGCACAAACCCCTGCGGCGAAGTTCCTCTCTTGCCCTATGAATCATGCAATTTAGGCTCAATTAATCTTTCAAAGATGGTGGAGGACGGAAAAATAAATTGGGATAAGCTCAAGGAAACCGTTAGAACAGCCGTTCACTTTTTGGACAACGTAATAGACGTAAACAATTATCCCCTGCCAGAAATAGAGAAGAACACGAAGGCTAACAGGAAAATAGGCTTAGGAGTCATGGGCTTCGCAGAACTACTAATCCAACTGAACATCCCATATGATTCCGAGGAAGCCGTCGCCACGGCTGAAAAAACAATGAAGTTCATCTCCGATGAGGCGAGGAAAATGTCCGTGGAATTAGCCGAGGAAAGGGGGTCATTCCCGAATTTTAAGGGCAGCATTTGGGAGAAGAAAGGCTATAAAATGATGCGGAACGCCACATTAACCACAATAGCGCCCACGGGTTCAATAAGTATAATTGCTAATGCCAGCAGCGGAATTGAACCCTTATTCGCTGTTTCCTTTGTTCGCAATGTTATGGGAACCCAACTATTCGAGGTGAACCAACTATTCGAAAAGATAGCTAAGGAAAGAGGCTTCTACAGCACGGAGCTTTTGACGTTAATTGCGAAAACTGGGTCTGTGAAAGGCGTAAAGGAAGTTCCCGAGGATGTTCAGAGAATTTTCGTCACGGCTCTAGACATAGCCCCTGAATGGCACGTGAAAATGCAGGCTGCCTTCCAAAAATACACGGATAACGCTGTGGCTAAGACCGTTAATCTTCCCCACGAGGCTACGCTGGAAGACGTTAGAAAAATCTTCATGCTCGCCTACGAGTTGAAGTGTAAGGGCGTAACTGTTTACCGTTACGGAAGCAAAAGAGAACAAGTCCTATACGTCGGCTGCCCCTCAGGAGTGTGCCCACTATAAAAGCCCAAGGAAAAGAAGGGAAAAGGAAAAAGGGTTTCGTTCACCTTTACACTGGAGAAGGCGAAGGAAAAAGTTTAACGGCTTTTGGAAGCGCCCTAAGAGCCCTAGGACATGGCTACAAGGTGATTATCATTCAGTTTATGAAGGGACGCAGAGACATCGGCGAATACAAAATAATGGATAGGCTAGCCCCAGAATACGAGATTCACCAGTTCGGTCGAAAAGAGTTCATAGACCTGAATAAGCCCGAACCCATCGACATCGAACTAGCCAAAAAGGGACTCGCCTTCGCCAGAGAAGCGCTGAAAAAGAAACCGAAACTTCTCATACTCGACGAAATAAACTTAGCCGTAGCCGCTGGTCTCCTAAAAGTAGAAGACGTCCTAAATCTCCTAGACGAAGTTCCCCCATCAACCGTGGCTATTTTAACTGGACGCCGAGCCCCGAAGGAGCTGATAGAACGCGCCGACCTCGCCAGCGAAATGCGTGAAATAAAGCATCCAATGAAAATGGGAGTGCCAGCACGAAAGGGCATCGAATACTAACTATTTTGACTCTAAGCGACTAAATGGAGACTTTTTCCAACTGCTCCAACACGTATTGACGAATTTCAACTGGTTTCGGAAGCTTCGCGACTATTTTTCCGTCCTTTATGAGGGGTTTCAGCATCGCCTCGGTTTCGCCGCCACATTTAGGGCATTTAGGCGATTTTTCCTTAAAGGGTAGCACTGTGTCCGTGAGGCATTTAGGGCATCTCCAAACTTGTTTTTTGCCGCCTAACTTGCCCCTTTTCGCCACGAGTTTTCCGTCAATTTCCATTATGTCTAGGGCGAAGTCCACGGTCGGAGCATTACTAACCGACGTTCCGACGCCAAAGGCTTCGGCTCCAGCTTCGCTCATAACCTTAACGGATTCTTCGTCTAGGCCTCCTGAAACATAGATTTTGACCTTTTTGTATCCCC
>JBBIVD010000022.1:7139-10652 GCA_037439925.1 Candidatus Bathyarchaeota archaeon | reverse complement strand
ATATACCTCTTAGACCGCTATTTTGTTGCCTTGCTCATCTTCCTCTTTACCCTATTATACATTGTATCTGAATTCACCAGAATGGAAGGAACTGAATTCCCCATTCTGTCCACGATAACCAAAAGAGCGGCAACTCAATCAGAGCTTTACGAATTTGCAACCAACCCAGTTTTCTTCGCTCTAGGCATAACCTTCTCGCTCATCCTTTTCCCCAAACCCGTCAATTACGCATCCATTTTAATCCTCGCGTTGGGCGACTGTTCCGCCGTAATATTCGGCAAAAAATTCGGAAGAACCGTTTTTCCACTAAACAAAGGAAAAATGGTGGAAGGCTAAGTTTTCGGCTTCCTATTCGCCTTTATGGGTGCTCTCATTTTTGTAAATCCATTGAAAGCATTAATAGGCGCAGCCGTAGGAATGCTCGTGGAATGCCTTCCGCTGCCACTCAGCGATAATCTAACGGTTCCTTTAGCCTCCGGACTGGCTATGACACTGCTTCCATGAATTTTGATAAACCTTTATACCTTTGAAAACAATCAAATATTTTTGGCGGCGGGTCTTAGGCGGGGGGATAGGGGTCCCCTGAACCGTAAACCCCCTATAAGACGGGCCGAAAGCTGAGGTGAGGCGTTAAAGAGCATTAGACCCTTTAATCCTCTGACTATGAATATCTGTCCCTTGGGGCTGACGGTCGTGGAGCGGTTTCCGTAGGGAAGCCGTGAACCGCGTTAATCAGGCGAACCTGGCCAGGCCCGGGAGGGAGCAACCTAAGCTTGGGCGTTCAGCGCTCGAGGGGGTGCGGGTACGAGTAAAGAGGTTAGAGGGGCTGGTGAAAACTGGGCGTCGAGCTTCAGTGACCCGTCGCCTTTTAGTTCAGAAATAGGTTTAAATATAACGGCGTTATAGTCCATCTTTCCCATCGCGGCGGTGTTATGCGGGCTAGAATTAAAGAATTAACAATCGTTGAAGCATTTGGCATGGTTTGCAGATTTCGCCGACTGTAGGCTCCCCGCACATTTTGCAGTCTTGTATTTCTGCTTCCTTTGCTGCGGCTTCCAGCGCTGGTCTTATTTTTTCAATTGACTTGAAGATGGTGAATTTTATGCCAGGGTGCCTTTCATCCATTCGGTTGAGCATGGTTCTTATGTCGTTTCTCAGGGCGGTTCTGGCATATGGGCACGGAACGCTCTGAAACTCAATTTTTTTCAGATAGGCGTAGAGGGCTATTTCTTTTTCGGGCACTTCACATAAAGGTTTTATGCGTTGTATTAGCCTAGGGTGCTTCTCGTCGAGCACGGGCTTAACTCGGGCTATCCGTGGGGCGTCTCCGTGAATAATGTTTAGCATTATCGTTTGAACTTCGTCGTCTAAATTGTGAGCCGTCGCCAACTTATCTGCATCCGCCTCTCTGGCAGCCACGTTCAAGGCTCGCCTCCTTAAAACTCCGCAGTAGGAGCATGGCGTTAATTCCTTTCCCTGAGTCATAGCCACAATTTCATCTAATTTATATCCATACATTTCTTTGAAGGAGACCACCACATGTTCTACGCCTAATTTTCGGCAGTTTTCCGCCGCCACTTTTAGGGCTCCGTCCCTATAGCCCCTTATTCCCTCGTCGACGGTAACCGCGCAGACCTCTGCTTTAGGAAAGGTCCTCTCAATCTTCGTTAGAATATGAAGAAGGGTAACACTGTCTTTTCCACCTGAAACAGCCACCATAATCTTATCGTCTAGGCTAAGCATTTCGTATTTTGAAATGGCTGTTCGAACCCTATCTTCTATTGATCTTAAAAAACATCTTCTACAGAGCTTTTCTCCGGAGTAAGGACGCATAAAAAAGGCTTCTTTCCCCTTGCAAAGAGTACACGTCGACAAGTTCCTTTCCGTCCTTAACTCGGTCACTCCAAACCTGCTCTCCCTAATTTTAATTAAAATTGTAAAGGAACCATATAAGTAGAAAGAGGCGAGGCAGGGACCAAACCTGAAAAATGCCAAAAAAGTTAAGAAATTTCTCAATGAATTCACCTTAGAAGGAGGGTTAGCATGGAGAGGGCAACGTACAAAGTTGAAAGCGGCAAGTTAATCAAGGTCCAGCTTCGAGAAAGAGAAGGCAAAATTCAGGAGATAAGGATAACTGGAGACTTTTTCCTACATCCTGAAGAGCTTATTGAAGAACTGGAAAAAGCGCTGATAGGAAAGCCCTTGAAGGAGCTAGATTTAGCTGAATCCATAAGAAGCTTTATACAAAAGAAGGAGGCCACGCTCCTAGGGGCGGCTCCAGAAGACTTCGCAAAGTGTATTCTAATGGCAGGTGGTAAAACTGGTTGAGGAATGGCGGCTCCTAGACACAGGCATTCAAGACGCGTTCTACAACATGGCTTTAGACGAGGCTATAGCCACAGCGAGATCAAAAAACCTAGTACCTAACACTATCAGATTCTTTAGGTGGGAGCCTTCAGCGGTATCAATTGGCTACTTTCAGGGCATGGAAGAGGAAGTTGACATTTCCGCCTGCGATGCGAGGGGCATAGGCTACGTGAGGCGAATCACTGGCGGAGGAGCAGTATACCATGACAGAGACGGCGAATTAACTTACAGCATAGTCGTAAATGAAGGTCATAAGCTAGTTTCAAAGGACATTCAAAAAACTTATGAAACTCTATGCTCTGGACTGACTCTGGGCTTAAGCTTCCTTGGGATTCCCGCCGAATTCAAGCCCATAAACGACATAATAGTAGGCGGAAAGAAAATTTCTGGAAACGCCCAAACCAGAAGAATGGGAGTGGTTCTCCAACATGGCACAATTCTCCGCGAGGTCGACCCGTCCCTTATGTTTAGCTTGCTGAAGGTGCCGAGTGAAAAAATACGAGACAAATTGATTGCAACCGTAAAGGAGCGGGTGACCTCTATAAACAGCTACCTTGGAAAAGACGTGAGCTTTGATGAAATTAAAAGAGCTTTGAAAGAAGGCTTCGAAAAAGCCCTTAGCATAAGGCTCATCAATGGACAGCCGACTGACTTCGAAATCAGCCTAGCTGAAAAACTAAAAAAAGAGAAATACTCGTCTAAGGAATGGAACTTCATGCGATAAAAGTTAACTCTCCTTATATATTAGTAGCCTATTTCGTTGTTTCGAATCACGCATGTAGTGAAAAAGCATGAGCCAATCTAAAACTAAATGCGTTGACGAAAATATTCTTGACCCTAGGGATTTTTGGAATGAAATGGCTGAGTACTACGATGAATACGTTGCATCTACACGTTATGGCTTCTTTGGACCTGAGGACGAAGCAAATTTCTTCAATGAGCTGTTCAGAGGACGCCGCTTAATTTTGGATCTTGGGTGCGGAACAGGGCGAACAATGAGGCTACTCTGTCAACATGGATACGAGTTAGTGGGAGTGGATTTCTCCAAAGGAATGTTGCGTGTAGCAAACAGGCATAAAGTCGGCTACTATGTTCTCTCAAGTATTCTGTGCCTTCCCTTTCCTGATTCAACGTTTGATGCTGCAT
>JBBIVD010000022.1:6056-7129 GCA_037439925.1 Candidatus Bathyarchaeota archaeon | reverse complement strand
CTCTTCATGGTGGGCTTTCACACTTTAAAACATACCATGAAAAACTTCATGTTTGCCAAGAAATAGCCCGTGTAGTTAAGTCAGGAGGCTTAGTGTTCATTGATCAGCCAAATCCTCATAGAAAAGACAAGGGAGAAACTTACATTGTAGAATGGCCAGCGGGACAAAAGAAAATAAAGACGTGTGGTTACGCTTTCTGGCCTAAAGACGTTAAGAGCATTCTTAGAAAAAGCCAACTTAGGCTTAAGTGCTTGTTGGGAGATTACAAACTGAATAAAATATACACTAAAGAATCAAGAAGGCTCATCGCCATCGCGTCAAAGGAAATTTAGCGCGCTAGAGATACGCAGTATCCTTTGCAAATCTCTTTAGCGTCATCTCCTTAGATTAATATAGGAATGTTTTCAGCTCGATGGAACAGCTGGCATTTTAATGTTCCCATTAGCACGTCGTTCCCTTCCGTCCTAAAGTGCAAAAAAGCCATAGTTTATGATGCTGAAAATTAGGTTCGCAGCCATCAGCCCGAAGCAGACAAGACTGACTGCTATGCGAACTCCACGGAGTTCTCTCTTAGTTAATTTTTTAAGAGAATAATAGAAGACTTTGTCTCCGTCGAAGGGAAAAGCCGGAAGCATGTTAAAAACTCCTATCGCTATGCCAAGCAGCAGAAGCCAACTTAAAGTCAACTGCACATGAATGTCCGCTACGTGTCCAAGCGACAGCCTGCACTGAAAATAACTCAAAAAGTTTGTTAGGCCGATTATCGCCCGACCGTCAGGTCCCTCCGCAGTGGTGACATTTCTGGGTCCTTTATTCGTTTCGAGAATCAATGTGCTGTTCACCGTTACCTTATTAGCCATGTAATTTGTAAAATCGGTGGCGTTCACGATTTTCTCTCCGTTTATGCTGTAAATAACGTCCCACGCTCCGAGTCCAGCTTTTTCGAGAGGGCTTCCCTTTGAAGTTTCAAGAATTACTATTCCAGCCGGAGTGAAAAGAGTGGTTAACAGTAAAAATGCGAGGAGCCCCGTAACCAAGTTTGTCACGGAGCCCGCAGCAAGCATTCTGAGTTT
>JBBIVD010000022.1:5824-6041 GCA_037439925.1 Candidatus Bathyarchaeota archaeon | reverse complement strand
TCGTTCGGCTCCACGAAAGCCCCTGGAAAAACTATGGCGAGCATGACTCCCGCTGAGTCTATTGGAATTTTGTCCAGTCGGGCGGATATGCCGTGCGCCAGCTCGTGCGTTACGACGATTATCATTCCCGCTATCAGAAAGTAAGGAAGCCAAAAGAGGCGGAATGTAACTCCGGGAATAAGAAGGAAAATTGGGGTTATTCCTCCTCCGCCGTTTG
>JBBIVD010000022.1:4296-5814 GCA_037439925.1 Candidatus Bathyarchaeota archaeon | reverse complement strand
CAGATTAGTCACGAGGAGGAAGACGCCGTAAACCATCAACCCGAAGCCTAAGACTAAACCGACATTAGCCATTGTCCTCCAAAAACCGCTGCGCCTCTCAGAAACCGCGTCGACGAAATCCTTCATTTTTTTCGACCTGAATATAAAATAGGCTGGACCCACTTCGAAACCCCGCTTTTCCAAGTGCAAGACACGACCCAATGCGTAGATTACCGCCCAAAAAACGACGAGGATCATGAGGAAAACGTGAATGGGAATCATCGTCCTTTTTCTCCACGTTAACCGCTGAATTTACCCTTTTTACTAACACCATCTCAAATATAAAGAATCCTTCGATTACATACTTACATAAGGGGAACGTGGTCAGATGCCCTACAATGTCGTAATGATAACTGCCTCAAGTAAGGATGAAGCTTTAAAAATCGTACGCCAATTACTAGACGACCGTCTGATCGCCTGCGCCAACATAGTTGGTCCCGTTTCCTCCCTTTTCTGGTGGAAAGGCAAGATAGACGAAGCAACCGAATTTCTAGTGTTCATGAAGTCCCGCGAAGAACTTTTCCAGACGCTATCAGAACGAGTAAAGAAACTGCACAGCTATGAAGTGCCAGAAATCATAGCACTTCCCATAATAGCTGGTTCCCCCTCTTATTTAAAATGGCTGGACGACTCCCTCAAACTGGTGGAAAAACGTGGCTAAAAAACCTGTGAAACGGGCTGAACGCATCGAAGTCGTCTACGATGAAAAACGCTGGAAACTATTAGCGGAGCTCAGATCAGAGGCTACTCGAATAATGAGGGCATTAGCGCAGTCCCACTTAAACTCCGTCGTGCACGGAAGCATCGCCAGAGGCGACGTAACCGAAAAAAGTGACATAGACGTGTTCCTGCCAGATCTACCCTCATCCTTCCTCATTGAGACAATCCTTGAGCAAGCTGGCATCCCGATTAGCCGCCGAGTAATCGTGCAAGCCACGCCCACTTACGCCATAAAAGGACACATCGAAATAAGCAAGCAGGAGACTGTTTCCTTCCCCCTCGTGAAGCTTCGCCCTTTGGAGAGAGACTTCTACAAGTTCGGCGGAGAAGCTTCTCTTCAAATGCTTGAAAGAAACGTGAGGGTTCCAGGCGTGGACAAACGGCTTATGCTCATCGAACCGACTTCGAAGGGACATGTGGAAAGCACCGTTGTAGGGCGCGAGGAGGCTGTCGCCCACCTTTTAGGCGTTTCCCTAGAAACAGTTTTCGATCGGGTTCGAGCCCTTCTCCATCGCGACGAAGTTGGCAGAACGGGCGTGTTCATTGAGAGAGAACTTATGCCCGACGAAACCTTCGAAATGGTCCTTAAGAAACTAGCAGATCAGAATCCCGCAGTCCGCAGACGCCTCAAACTACTCGAAAAATAGCCCAGATAATAGATAGAGACAAAGCTGAATCTACTTAGAGTTACAGTGTTTCGATCTCAGGTGACGGCGGAGTTTCTGCGGTTTGTTCCCTTCCTCTTCCCACGGTGATGAG
>JBBIVD010000022.1:0-4286 GCA_037439925.1 Candidatus Bathyarchaeota archaeon | reverse complement strand
CGTGCATAAAATTATTAAGGCTACCGCCATGATTCCGATCGTTAACCATTCTGTTGGAATGACGGTGAGAGTTTGTACAGCGCTGTCCGCTCCGGCATGTTCTTGGTCTCCAGACCAGCTTGCCATGATGTGGTATATGCCTGCCGATCTGGGTTTCCACGTATAGGAGTAGTGCCCGTTGGAGTCGGTGACGGCTACTCCTAAAATGTTCCATGTGAATCCGTCTGAACTTACGTAGATAGTTACGTTTTTATCTGAAGAAGCTGGCGAGATTGATCCGCCGATGGTTACTGTGTTCTGTGCCGGCACGAAGTTTGAGGAGAGTTTTAAGGTTAAGGAAGATGAAGCTAGAGTGCTGTAACTTGATGAAACCTGTCCTGGCGATGTTTGTTCGCAATTTTTAAGAGGGATGATTGTTGCTGATGCGTCCTTGAACTCGTCTGGATACTCGCCTACTCTCCATCCATTCTCCCAGTCGCCTCCTGTACATTCAGCCACGTAATACCGCTTTCCATCGTAGGGAAAATAGTGAACAGTAAACCTTGCGTCGTCCGGCGGATTCGTAAGATAAACGCCAACGTTCATGTGTTGTTGCTCCTCATATATGAGTAGGACTACGTCTAGTCCTCCGGCCTTCATTATAGACGCTGCTATGAAGGAGAGAAGGTCGCAGTCGCCCTCGTTTTCGACAATAGTTTCCACAGGATACTTTTCAGGTTCGGTTTCCTTGTAAGGTATTTGATGAACAATCATCAGCACGCCGTTGGCAAAATCCTCCTGAGTGCTGTAAACGTCCCAAAGATTGTTGGCTATCGGACGAAGGGCATCGGGGGTCACAAATTTGGCTAAATCTTCATAGGAATATGCGTCATGGTCTTTGCTTTGATAATAATTGTATAATGAGGGCGCCACCGAAACTGTCAACTCGTAATAAGTGGAGCCTCTAGGGCTGTCGAGAATTTGATAAGTGTAATTATAGTTGGTTGCCGAACAAAAACTCGGCACAAGCAGTATTATCAGCCAAATTGATAAGGTTAATGTAGCTGTTAAACGCCTAGGCTTAACCATTGTTTTGACCGCTCCTTAGGTTGAGAAGATGGGCTAGCCTATTAATTGTTTAACAGTTAAACGATAAATTCTTTTCGGTTAAAGAATTATAACACTTTCAAAGTAAACCTAAAATTTCAGTTATGTCCTCTACAATTTTCACATCCATTTCTCTGATCTTCCTGATTTGATAGGGGTTATTGGCAACAACCACGATGGGCATGTTCGCCCTTTCCGCAGCGAGCACATCGAACAGCGAATCTCCAACCACTAAACAGTTTTCAGGTTTAACTCTTAGTTTTTCGGCGGCTCTGAGCAACATTTCTGGATTCGGCTTACCTTCGAGCACGTCGTCCGCAGTTACGATAACGTCAAAATATTCCCCAATTCCCATAGCCCGAAACGAGGAGTACAGACTTTTTCTAGTCATGGAGGAGGCAAGCGCTATGGGAACAGACCTTTCCCTTAACTTCTTTAACACATTTTTCACGCCGCGATAGAGCTTCAGTGAGGCTAGGTTTTCCGAGAAGTATTTTCGCTTCCTTTCAATTAGTTCAGGAATTTTTCCGTGGAGCTTAGGCGGTAGGGCTTCCGACAATATGACCTCGGTTGGCTTACCAAATCTGTTTCCTATTTCATCTAACTTAACGTCAACACCGAAATCAGCGAAGGTCTTTTTCCAAGCCTTGATATGGGCGTCCAAACTATCCACTAGGGTTCCGTCCCAATCAAATATTACAGCAGATACCATCTTTCTAAAACTCCCATTTTCTCGCAATGCGTGCCTTCTTAACCTATGGGGAAGCGGAGAAGCGCGGCAATTCCTCCAAGCGAAACTAATTTTGCTCCTGCTTCGTGTTCTGTGCTTGTGACCATGATTTCTCCACCTTTCTCTTCAACTTGCCTCATGAGCCCCTCTATGAACAGCCTCTTCTCGTCAGACACATCCCTTAAAATGATATCCGCCAAAAGAAGTTTTTCAACGGCGCCAAAAGCAACCGCCTTTTCTACTTCGGCTAATCCGTAAGTAACGTCAGATGTTCCCCTTCCCAAGCGTGTGAGAACTTCCTCCATAACCTTGTTTTCTTCAACTATTCGAATATGTCTCAAGGCTTTAGTTAAAACTCCTGAACGCAGTGCCTCGTGCACTCCGGAGACGCCTGCGCTGTTAACGCTTTTCACGTCAATTATGTCTTGAGCTGCCTCCGGGGCTATGCGCCTCATAAAATTAACAAAATCGTTTTTTACGAACCCTGGACCAATGATGACTATTGAGCCGCTAGTCCTAGTCCACTCCTCCTGTAAGGCTTTCATGGCTTTCTTAAGAAATTCATGCATCGCTCCTGACCTTTTTTCTGCCTCCAGCTTTCCTGGCAGCTTTGTCTTTTCCTCAACTTTCACTTCTATGCCGTAT
Source organism: Candidatus Bathyarchaeota archaeon (assembly GCA_037439925.1). Classification (GTDB taxonomy): domain Archaea; phylum Thermoproteota; class Bathyarchaeia; order Bathyarchaeales; family Bathyarchaeaceae; genus JBBIVD01. The sequence goes on along the minus strand of JBBIVD010000022.1, from coordinate 1,825 downwards.
TGCCTAAAAACAGCTACGCAGTATTCTTCGTCGTCAATCGATAATACTATGATTGGCGCAGCCTTAGCTTTGCTGGCTCTCTCCAAGCGGTCAATTTGATGCTTTAGCCATTCAGACTTTACAATTGTTAGGGGCTTGTCTATGGTGACGTTTACGGTGTGGCGGGAGCCCGTTACGTTAATTTTTTCAGGCGCTTCGCAGACGATTCCATGCACTCTTAACCTGTTTAGGCTTCTGTCCCACATTACCTTCTCCACTTTCACGCCTAGAAAAACCGAGACTCGTTTCCCCTCTTTCGGCCGCGTGTACTCCTTCTCAACCTTGACTTCCCTAGTAGTTTGCGCATAGACTTTGTCTTTTTCGTAAATTACGTTGTATAAATGCCACAAGTCGTCAACGTTTTCGGGTACAACTTTCACGATGCCCTTTTTAAGGTTCATCTCCAGAATCTTCATGAGCGCTCGCCCCTTTATGCATTGTTGCATGGTGTAATAAAAGTAAAGCGTAAGCATCGTGTTACGTATCCTCTCTGAAAAGCATTAAAAGCTCGTTAAAGCTAATTTTACCTAGGCAGAGGCGTAATGAAAAAAACGTTTTGGCTGTTAGACATCAACTATGAGGTTAAAAGTCATCAGCCTGAAATCTGGATGTGGGGCATAGACAACGCTGGAAACCGCATTTTAATTCTCGACCGAAATTTCGTATCCTATTTTTACCTCTTACTTGACGAAAACGAAGACCCGAAAGTCGTGATAGATGGAATTGAGGCACAAAAAGAAGATTTCCCGTATCTAGTGAGATTAGAACCTGTGGACAGAACCTCTTTCGGTAAGCCTGTAAAGGCGATTAAGGCTTTTTGTCAAGACCCTGACCTTATTTTGAAATACTCTAAAATGCTTTCGAAGATTAAAGGCGTAAAGAAGTGTTTAGAGGACGACGTACGCTACTCCATGCGTTACCTCATAGACAATGACATAGCTCCATGCGGCTGGCACGAAATAGAAGTCGAAGAAACACAGTCCATTCAAGACGTCAAAATTGACAAAGTATACGTAGCTAAGTCATTTCCCAAGGCAGTGGAGAAAACGGAGTCGCCTAACCTTAGGATTTTAGGCTTCTCCATGATCTGCTACAGTCGCCAAGGGGCGCCTAAGCCGTGGAGGGACCCTGTAGTCGTCATCTCGGTGTCCACGAATTCTGGCAACGAAAAGCAGTTCGTAACCGAAAACTCCGATAAGCCCGTAATAGTGGCTTTTATAAACTATGTTCGGAACTTCGACCCCGATATTATTGTCGGTTTCGGGACGAATAGGCAGGATTGGCCCTATCTCCTCGCCCGCTCCAGAAAATTAGGCATAAGCCTTTTCGTGGATAGAACCGCCACGGAGCCCCACACAAGCGTTTATGGTCACGTTTCAGTAACTGGAAGGGCGAACGTAGACCTTTTCGATTTCGCAGATGAGTTCCCAGAGGTTAAAGTTAAAACCTTAGAGAATTTGGCGGATTATTTGGGCGTAATGAAGCTCAGTGAACGCACACTAATCGAGGACGTGGACTTCCCCGCCTATTGGGAGAACCCTCAAAAGAGACCCGTTTTGCTGAAGTTCTCGAGGGAGAACACCCGATGTATTATGGGCGTAGCTGAAGCCATGCTTGACTTCGCAGTTCAATTGTCCAACCTTGTTGGCTTGCCCCTAGACCACATAGGAACAGCCGCAGTCGGCTTCAGAGTTGAATGGTTCCTAATCCGTCACGCCTACAAAATCGGGGAACTCGTTCCAAAGAGAATTGAGCAGCCTTATATTCCCTACGTGGGCGCCATAGT
>JBBIVD010000021.1:10867-11131 GCA_037439925.1 Candidatus Bathyarchaeota archaeon | reverse complement strand
CCTTTTGAAGTGCGCTCATTTCCTCAATTCTTCCTTTAAGTTAGGGTAGCCGCCCAGCTTTCTTGGGGCATTCCATATGAGAAGGCTCTTGATTCATTTGCGAAACGAGTTGAAACTCCACTAACATATAGAGTCGTGACCTTGATTTCAGAGACTGCTAGGTCGGGCGGCAACATTGAAAGAGTTATGAACTCCATAGTAGGCCACGTTAGAGACCTTCGAAGCATGGAGAGGGAAAGGAGGGCGCAGATAAGACCATACATA
>JBBIVD010000021.1:6391-10832 GCA_037439925.1 Candidatus Bathyarchaeota archaeon | reverse complement strand
ATTCACTCTAGTTATGCTTTTCAAAATGTTCTTCAGCACGTTAAGCGAGATGTCGACGGCAGGGTCCCTCTTCCTAGCGGGCGCAGTTACACCAACAGATTACAGGCTCGTTTTCTTCCACATGACAATCGTCGAAGCATTTGTAGGAGGCCTAATCGGAGGAAAAATGAGCGAAGGCTCCATCGTGTCAGGAGTGAAACACTCAGTAATCCTATTGATAATCACCCTGTTAACATTCAATGTCTTCGTTTAGACTCGGAAACGAGGAGGACTCAGCCCTGAATAAAGGGATTAAGAGGCTCGGGAAAAATCGCCGAGGCCAAATGCACCTTGACTACATAATTGGCGTAGCCCTCTTCATCCTCGTAGTGTCGCTGGTAGCCATCTCAACTTTTCAGTCTTTATCCCCCTTCTATTTGACTGCCAAAGCCGAGCAGCTAAGCATGGTTTCGGATAACTTAGCCCAATCCCTCCTTTCAGGTTTAGGAAACCCGCTGGATTGGGGCAGCCAATCAAGCCTACCTGAAAATTTTCAGTTGGGGCTAGGAGAATACGACGCCCAAGAATATCCGAACACGGGCGGACTAGGCTTATACTCGCTCGACCCAACTAAGCTGAGCCGACTCAGCTCGTCTAATCCATACTTCATTCCATACTCCTCATTTGACTCAGGCTTCAACAACGAAATCCTAGGCTTAAACGGAAGTTTCTACAAAATAAACCCTGGTACGCAGAATTCGCTTTCTTCTCTAGGTCTTTCAAGACACGAATTCAAACTGCTAACAAGACCGCCTTACCAATTGATTGTGACAGCCAACCCATATGGACTAGCGTTATATCCCCTAGAGACCTCATTTTCAATCAGCATAAAATCCCTAACATGGGACAACATCCCCATACCAAACGTCCAATACAGCCTCGCAATAATGAACCCAAAAGGTTACGCAGCGACATTCACCAGCGGCAGTAACACATACCAAGTTTACAACGGAACAACAGGCGCAACAGGAGAGACAACAGTTCCCGTAAAGATAAAGTTCAGCCCTAATCAGCCGCAGGGCGTTTACGTTATCACAGCCATATCAAGAACTTCAACTGGCCTAATGTCCTTCTGCTTTACGCCATTCAACGTTTTCGTAGTCGACCCAGACTTCAAAGTCGTAACTTACACACGAAAACTAAGCAGCTATAGTTCGCAAGTCGTCGCCCACATCTGGAACATTTCCTATACTCCTGCAGTTTTAGTCGATTCAACATGGCGGGATAGATGCCGCATATCCATAAAGGCAACAATTTTGCAGCCAAATGGATCAGTCATAGGGCCGTCTGACATGCAATACGACACTGGCGGCTTCTGGACTTACGATTTCAAATCTCCATTAACTGGCCCATATCTATCCTTTGTTTCGGTTTACGCAGTCAACATGACCATATTCACCTCTTTAACTGACTTTGTAACAAGCATAGAAAAGGGGGAAAGCGCGAATCCAGGCAGCGTTTCTTGGACAGCCGCATCAATGTGGCTGGCTTACTACTACACCGGCGAGTTCCTTAATAACGCCACAAGGCAAATTTCTAAAAACAATAATAAGCAATTAAACCCTGATCAACAGTGGTGGAAATGGAACTACGATTATGTTTCACTTTGCACTTATGCGTATGCCCTAGCCTACTGGGCAACAGACGGTGTGCACGACGATTACCTTTGGAACGCAACCAACTACGGCGGAAATACACTGGTAAAAGACTATTCAAACCGCACCGTAACCTCAAGCTCATTCGCCGTTTTGGCATTGTCAATGCTTTACATGACAACTGGCAACTCAACCTACCTGAATATTGCGACGAAGGCTACGGAATGGCTGAAAGATCATTGGCAAACTGGACCCTATGCTGAATCTCAACCTACGTACGATGTTGGTGTGGCTACGTGGGCGTTCATGACATTTTTCCAAGCCACTCAAGATCAATCCTATTGTGATTTAGCGCAGACCATGGCATATTGGCTCGCTGTCAGGCAACTTTCAGACGGCCGTTGGCCTGGATCAAGCGTCGGTGGCGGTGAAGCTCAATTCACTTCTATACCCCTTATGGGTTTGTGTAGCACTTGGAACTACACTTTCCTTCAGAACGTCACAAGGGCTTTGAATTGGTTGATAACCACTAAATGTCAAGAAACAAATGACGATACAAAATTAGCTGCGGCAGTTATGGCTTCAGGCTTCGGAAACTCTTACATGGTTCCACCTTTCGGCTATGAATACGTTTCGTACCCTATGACGGCGGACTATGGTTCTAAGGACATTCCATATGAGGACACAGTTGCATTAACCCGTTACGTCACAATCCATGGAACGGTTTATCAGACTCTTCTCTACTGCTGGGACCCTGAAATAAAGACTTCAAAAATAAATTTATCTATTTCTTGCATTGGCATAGGTGCCCTCGTTGCATGCCCCATGATTTTACCTTTTCTAAAACGGCGTACAAAATGGAGGTTTCACGAAAATGAGACTAAAAGTTAAAATACATTTTCTTTTATTGATTTTGGCTATTCTTATTGCAGATTTTCCATTGTGCTGTTCCCAAAGCATTGATCTTACAGGAATTTCACTGTCGGCTAATGGCTTACCTTCAATGGAGTACTTCCAAGGGGACAACGGCTCAATTGAGGTTTGGATAAGAAACAATGGAAGTGAGCAAGTTGAAATCATTTCAGTGAGCGCCTATTTCAGTTGGGCCGGACTCAATGTTTTTAACTTAACTTTGGATGCTACGGTTAACCTTAACGCCGGTGAGCTTTACATTGGAAAAATTAACTTCACAGTTCCAGCGGACATCACAGTGGGTTATCATAATTATTATCTCTACGTTGAGTTTGACAGCCCGCCTAGTGGAACAAAATATAATTGGCAGACTTCAAATTACCAAATTTGGGTCGAAGATCAATATAAAAGAATATGTGATGAGTTTGCTGTTACGGCTTCGTTTAAGCTGACCAATGCTAGGGCGAATGTAACTGACGCTCAATCCGCCATACAGTCTTTTGAGAGTCCACAAGACCAAGAAGCCAGTTTGTTTCTTTTGCAAGCTCAAAGCAAGCTTGAAGAGGCGCAGGCGTACTTAAGTCAGGCGGAAAACGCATACAGCAATGCAAGCGAATTCTACGCTTTAAGGGATTTCCAGAATGCTTACATGAGTTTTCAGGGATGTGTTAATGCTTCAGATAATGCGTCGGCCTCAGCCGTAGAAGCTTTGAGTTTAATTGCCCAAGCGCAACAGAGAGAGACCGTATATCAACAGCAAAGGCAGGCTCAGCAAGTGATGATTTTTGCCTTACCCCTTGTCCTTGCAATCGTCGCCTTTGTAGTCATAGCTTTATTAGTGAAGAGAAGGCAAAGCTAAGTTTTTCTGATTTCCGAATTTTAGGATAAATATAGCCGTCAGAGTAACTCTGATATTTCATGTGTTAACGGAGTAACTCAATATCTTGTTCTCGTCATCCGGCAAAGATAAGTATTGAATAGTGAAAGATAAATGTTTTCAAGAAGAATATTTAAGGACTTGGTGAGTGCGAGTTGAAAGTGGTTGCGGCGGATTCGGGTGCCGCCATTCTGAACGACAGCTTCGAGCCTTTATGCGTTGTGGCTACAGCCTCCGTGCTCGTTGAGCCGCCTTATAGGGAAGCCAGCTTTTATTTGGCTGAGCCCATTTTCGCCGAGGTGGAAAAGGGACCCATCTTAGTGATTCATGAATTGGATTTATGCCAAAAAATTTTGAGGGAAGTGAAGGCGGATGTGGTTCATTTGGACATATCTTTGGGCGGCTTAAACCTGGAGGAGCTCTCTCCTATTCAGCTTTCTGAAATGAAAATTTCAAGCAAGGCTAAAAAGGAAATATTGGGGGTCCTGCCAAAAATTAGGAAAGCTGCTTCAAGCCTAAAACAAGCTTATGGAATTGACGTGTTAGCCATAGGGAAGGAAAGCATTCCAGTGCGAATAGCTGAGTTAACTTCGGGTGCTCACGCAGTTCTCTACGCCTCGGAGAAGGCGATAACAGATAAAGCGAAGGTGAAATTGGGCTTACCGATGAATTGCCAGCCGATGGTTTCAAGGGACACGATAACCTTACAGTCTTTAACGCCCACGGAACACGACGTCAAAGGATACGCCAAAGACGAAAAGAAAGTTTTGAAAAAAGTCCGATTTTCAGAGATGCTTAATCCATGCATCAGAAGTTTCAGAATTGTGGAGATAATCCCGAAGAAAACATAATGAAAGATTAGCCCCTTGTTTTCTTTACCTTCAATACTTCAAGGCTGATGTCAAGCGCCTTTATCCCGTCGGTTATTTCTCCTAGACTCAAGATGTCGGCTCCAGCAGCGGCGAAATCAAGAATATTATGCTCATTTATTCCTCCGCTAGCCTCAACCAAAACTTTG
>JBBIVD010000021.1:2952-6375 GCA_037439925.1 Candidatus Bathyarchaeota archaeon | reverse complement strand
GCCTCGAAACCCCTTTTCCTTGAGCAGGGCTATTGCCTCCTTCACCTGCCCAGGAGAAAAGTTATCAAGCATAATGATGTCGGCTCCAGCCTCAGCCGCCTCTAGGGCTTCGTTAACCTTTGAAACCTCAACCTCGATTTTTTTGGAAAACGAAACCGATGCTTTAACCTTTTTAACAGCCTCGCTTACGCTTCCAACGACTGCTAGATGATTGTCCTTTATGAGGATTAGGTCGTCTAAGTGGAGACGGTGCGTGTCGCCTCCGCCGAGCGTCACAGCCCTCTTATCGAAATATAGCAGCCCAGGAGCCACTTTCCGAGTGCACGCCACCTGAGCCCTATGCCCAGCAGACCTAACTTTATCCACCAGCCTATTCGTTGCGGTGGCTATACCGCTCATTCTGGCAATTAGGTTAAGAAGGGTTCTTTCAATGGAGAGCACTGTCCTTGCGTCTCCAACGATTTTTAGTATGGTTGTTTTGCCTTCAACTTTGGCTCCGTCAGCCACGAGTGCATTAGCCCTTAAACCGAAGCTTTCAAGGAGCGTTAGGGCTTCTTCTATTCCAGCTATTACTCCAGCCTCTTTTAAAATGACCCCCGCTTCGATAATTGTTCCTTCTGGAACCGTTAGAAGAGTTGTTATGTCGCCCTGTCCAAGGTCTTCCTCCAAAAACCTTCGAATTTTATCTTCCAAAATTTTCTTAGGCAACAATTCGGCGCATCTCCACAACAGGTTTCATTTAGCACTCATATTATTTTCAAGGTTTCATTTAATCGCATCGCAATTTTTATTCTTCCCATGAAGGGAAGCGACTATTTTTGCCTTTAATCAAATAAATTATTGCCCCTACGGCGACTGCGACAAATGCGGCAACCACGAGTATGGATATGAGCTTGGCCGCTGGAAACTCTGGCACCACACCATCGTGTGCTTCAAAATACAATGTGTGCAAAACATCCGCTAAATAGTTAACGGCTAGGTTAAGCGATTCTCCGCATCTGTTTCTGAACGTCAGATTGCTCCAGTCATAGTTTTGATCCATCCACAGACAGGTTAAGTCTCCATCCACGTCAAAAGTGGTGTCATAGGCTAAATTCTTCGCCGCATCGTAGGCTGAAATAAGAGTGAGATTGCCATCAAAAGATAGGAACGAATTAAACTCTGCATCATAACTTGAAGTTCGATCATTTACATAATCCTCATATTCGCTATGATGTCTCTCTGGTCCCCAATCCGTGTCGGAGCCCATCACATGACCGAACACGGCGACATCCACCATATAGTGGCTCATTACTCCAGCGTTTTTCGCGGCTTCTGCCAATTTTCTCGACTTCAAAAGGTTAAGAGTTCTGCTGTATTCGGCGGAGGCTCGAACCGCAGCGGAGTCGTCGATCAGAATTCCACTAGAATCACAGTAAATATGGTGCTTAGCGGTGTCGCCGATTCCGTCTGACGCCTGATTCTTGTCGGGCAGTTCAGTTCCATATAAGTAAGCGGCGAGGTTATCTAAAATATACTGTTTTTCATAGTTTGGTAGCCAATCTAAGGCGTGCTGAGCGATCCAATCGTGTGTTCCATAATTTGGGTTTAAGGGATCAGCGCTGAAACCGCCGTTACTCCAAGCTGAAACATTTACTATGGACGATGCCACAACCGACAATAGAAGCAGCAGAGCGATGTTCTTAGGCATTTTGAATCTCATCTTTGCCGACGCCTGCTTCCTCTATGACTTGAATAGCCGCTTCGAGCCCGTTCAATTTCAGAACGTCCTCCTGAATTTCTTTTATTTTCTCATTAAGCCCATCCGTTACTAACATTTTTTGGACGGCTGCGAGGAGCGTTTGTTTGCTTAGGTTTTCTTGTTCGAGTATTTCAGCTATGCCGAGTTCGGCGGCTCTTTTTGCGTTGTTAAGCTGTTCAGTGTGGCTTGGAGTGGGCACGAGGACCAGAGGCTTGCCGTAGCAGATGGACTGCGTTAGGGTTCCGTGTCCAGCCCTAGCGATTACGAGGTCGCATGCCTTCAAATATTCGAAGCGGTTAGGAATCCACCTATAGACTGTTAAGTTTCCACTTTTAACTGGGCTGGTTGAAGCGTTTGGGTAACCAAGAGACATAACAATTTGGTAATCCTCTGGAAACTCCTTAAAGATTCGCCTGAGAATTCCTGTGAAATAGGCTCGTTCTTTGACGGGACCGCTGATTGGCGCAAAAATCAAGGGCTTATCAGAACTTAAACCTAGTCTTTCCCGAAGCTCCTCCTTGCTCGGCAGTTCGCTGGGATGAACGGGCAATATAGGTCCTATCAGCTTCACCCTTTTTTTGTATGAGCCAGGTATCCGCAGGTTTCCAGCCGAAAGAGTGTAGGGCGGAGGAAAATCTGGAATTAGGACGTTTGTTCCCGAAGTCCAGACTTTTCCAATAATCGCTAGGGCGCCGGCGTCCACAAGCTTAGCGAGTCTAAGGAATCGACTTCTTCGGGGAATTATGATTTGAAACTGGTTTAGGATAGAAACGCTTGGTATTTCCATCAGTTTCGCGGCGATTAACGGCGAGACTCTGGTGTCTGAAACGACTACGTCGGGCTCGAAGGCTTTCATAACCTCGATTTCGGCGTCAACTTGCTTCAAAACCGTGAAGGAAGTGAGGAACGGACCGGGATTAACCATGGATTGCCTAAAATCAACAGTTCCATCGGGCTTAACCATAAATCCAACGGGTGGTACCTCTACTACTGGAAAACCTTCTTGGTAAACGTATCGTACGCCGTCTCTGTAAGTGGAGAATAGAATTTCAGCGCCCTTTTCTTTGAGTTTTTTGGCTATGGGAACGCATCGGCCAGCGTGTCCGAGACCGATGCCGCATGTCGAGAAATGAACCCTCATAGAGGCGCTCCTTGAAGTTTTTTCAATTCAATTTTTTTCAATTCAATTTTTCCTTTCGGAGATGTTTCTTCAAAAATTATGGCTTGAAATTTGTATATTTTGGTTCCTTTAATCAGCCAGCAGTCAGGCGGTAGTCCAGCCTTTATGCAGCATTGGCAGAGAAACTCTTCAGCGTCCCATTTCCATTCTACGGGCACTTGTGGAAGGAGCAAACCCTTACAGTAGCCTCTTTCAATGATTAAGCCGTCTTGTCCAACCTTGATTTTTGAGGGATAATCCGTGGGTTTTTCGACTTCGACGAGTTTCGGAGGAGTAAGCACGCTTAACTCAAACACGATGTGGGCTAGTTCCTCGAGGGAAACGGGATAAAAACGCGGGTCCTGAGTGGCGGAATTAATGGCGGACTGGATAACGGCGTCCGCTAAGGGGGTGTCTGGATACGGAAAACCAATGCATCCCCTTAACTCCTTTTTTCCATCTTTAATCTCGTTTAACGTTACGAAAACTCCGCAACGTTCCCTAAGCCTATCGGGAACATCTT
>JBBIVD010000021.1:0-2942 GCA_037439925.1 Candidatus Bathyarchaeota archaeon | reverse complement strand
CGTATTGATGGTTACACCCCTCTCGAGGTATTCTTCTACGGCTTTTCTGGCGAGCCTAACGAGAAACTCGCCGTCTTCGAGGGTTAATTGAAACACCATATATTTCGCCTCTACTAGTTTACAGGAAGATAGCCAAATACTCAAGTTTTCATTTTCTAACTTATTATATTTTGTCAAAAATGTGCCATTTGAAGCGTAAATAAAATAAGGGCTACTTTCACTGTGAAGTAGGGGATTTCCGTCTTTCGAAAAAATCTTTTAGCATGTCCCAATGCCTAAACCCTAGGTTTCTCGGCAGGGCTTTCGGATGGAACAGCCTGATTGTTTCGATTTCTTCTTTTTGCGGGTTTATTTCGCCTTTTATTGGGGAAACATAGAAGCAGTTTACGTGATAATCGTATTCTATTCCATCCTGTATTCCCCTTTCGTCGTATTCCCCGATTTTCTCCACAATTTTAACCGTTAAACCCGTCTCCTCCTTTATCTCCCGCACAACAGCTTCTTCAGGAGTTTCTCCATCATCTATTCTTCCGCCTGGCAAAGCCCAATAGCCCTTAAACACAGGTGTCCTCCTCTTTATAAGCAGAATTCTTTCGTCAGGAAAAACGATAATAGCCGCAACGGTGTTTCCGCCGAACTTCACCAAATGGCAGAGCCTCCTCTTAAGCTAAGAGGCATAAACAACATTTTAAATTTTAGAGATGTTTAAAATTACTGACTTAGAGGGAATAATGTGATTCAAATTTATCACCAAAAAATAGACGCCATATGGTATGCGGTTGCTTTAGAAAATGAAAGGGTCATCGCAACGGCTTTTTCCCAAAAAGAAGGGAAAGCCATAGAGCATCTGCTGAAACACTTGCCCTATAACAAGTCGTTCATGGTAGCCAAAAAACCGAACTTTTCTTCCATGAACATTTTGAAAACTTTAAAAATGATTTTTGAAGGAAAGGATGTTCCTTCCAAGTTCAACATAGATATAGGCTATTTATCTAGGTACAATCAAAGAGTGCTTCAATGCACGTCTCTGATTCCAATCGGATACTTCACTACTTATGGAGCTGTATCAAAACTCGTAGGCGGAAGCCCAAGAGCGGTGGGACGCGCCCTAGCCTCGAACCCGTTTTCTCTGCTCATTCCCTGTCACAGGGTGGTGCAAGCGGACTTCACCGTCGGCGGTTATTGGTTCGGCGAAAAAATTAAGCTGAAGCTTCTTCAAAGGGAGGATAAAGGATTCGAAGAGCCTATGGAAATAAAAGTAGAGCATGGAATTCTGCCTGTGTTTCCCATCAAATACCTTAAGAGCTAAATTCTTGTCTAGATTATGCAATGTTATGGTTTGGGTGTGCGTGGAATAAGACATGGTTAAGCGTGGAGTTTTCGTTGGAAGATTTCAGCCCTTCCATAAGGGACACTTAGAAGCTGTAAAAGACATCCTAGCGGAAGTGGACGAACTCATAATAGTAGTTGGAAGCTCCCAATACAGCCACAGAACAGATAATCCCTTCACTGCGGGCGAACGCATCACCATGATAAAACAAGCATTAGAGGAAGAAAAGATTCCCATTTCACGATGCTGGATCATTCCCGTTCCAGACGTGCACGTGCACATGGTCTGGGTGGCTCAAGTTGTAGGGTACACTCCAAAATTCGATATAGTCTATACTAATGAGCCCCTAACTCGCAGATTATTTTTAGAAAAAGGCTTTAAGGTTAAGTCCGTGCCCTTCCACGAACGCGAAATCTACTCAGCAACAGAGATACGGAAAAGAATGTTGAATGAAGAAAACTGGAGGGAACTCGTTCCGAAATGCGTGGCTAAACTCATCGAGGAAATTCAAGGCGTAGAAAGGCTGAAGGACCTAACTAAAACCGACAAAATATGAATACATGACTTAACAGGTTAAGCCAAGAACGCATGTGACTCATTTAATGTCATTTGCCTCATACTTTTTCGCTGATGTTAATTGTCGCCAAAGATTGTTCCATAGGCTTATTTGTTTGTCATGCGGAGCACCGTCTAATAAGAAATTTGCTCCTTCAACGCCCACAAGCTTGTATAAAATATAATGCTGAAGCTCATGCAGAAGGCATTCTATGCTCGAATCCTCGAGAATTATTAGAAATTTATCTGACAACTGCAAAATGGCTCCCCTAAGCGATGGATCATAAGAATTCAGTTTTCCCTTATCAACTAAAATAGCTAGGTCACGAAATATTTTAGGAGCCTTGTTAAATAAAGCCAAAAACTCAGATTCGCTCATAACTCCCTCGCTGCAGATTAATAAAAGAAACGTAAAACGTTTTTGACACTCCGTCCCCTAATATTATTATAGAATAAAAGACCAACCACGCCTAATTACGCTCTGCATATACCATTCTCCTAAACAAACCAGCCTCCACACCACGTTACAGACCAGCCCACATCAGAAAAGTAACATTTATATCCTCAAGAACTCCTAAATGTAATTGCTGAACGCCCGCGGCCTTGCGGCGGCGTCAGCCCGACAGTTAAGGCGAATTTCGCCCTTGGATGAAGGACTGGCCTCCGGCTGCGGGAACAAAAATGAGGACCTAAGCATTAACCTTTAGGTCTAATGTGGGCTTGGCGCAAACCCCAATTCCAGCTGGCTTTGCGGCAAAATCTTCCCATAAGCAAGTAACTCCGGTTGATCCTGCCGGACCCTACTGCTATCGGGGTGGGACTAAGCAATGCAAGTCGAGCGTCCTAAGCCACGATAGGACGCGGCAGACGGCTCAGTAACACGTGGCCAACCTAACCTTAGGATGGAGACAACCCCGGGAAACTGGGACTAATCCCCAATAGGCGAGGAGGCCCGGAACGGTTCCTCGCCCAAAAGGCGTTGGGATCATGCTTCTCAACGTCGCCTAAGGATGGGGCCGCGGCCGATCAGGTTGTTGGTGAGGTAACGGCTCACCAA
>JBBIVD010000020.1:9143-11503 GCA_037439925.1 Candidatus Bathyarchaeota archaeon | reverse complement strand
AGAAAGAAGTAAAGGAGCTTCTTAAGCAGTACGCCATGATGAAGAAAATGATGAAAACCTTTAGGAGAAAGGGACTTCCATTCTTCGAGAAGGGGCTTTCAGACGCCTTAAAAAGAGAATGCTCGTAGGCTGGGCTTCATGGAAATACTTGAAAAGGCACAAAAAATGTTGGAGAGCCATCCGCTTTGCGACCGCTGCCTAGGAAGGCAATTCGCCCTTTTAGGCTACAATTTAGACAATGAGAAACGTGGCGAGGCTCTTAAAACTATTTTAACCATGATGGGACATCGGCTGGCGTCCGTGGAAAAGCGAAAGGGAGTTTCTCTCCTTAAAACCTTGGCGGAAAACGGTTCCTTCGACATGGCTGCCGAAATATTGGGAAAAATGAAGAAGAAGGTCGGGGAAAAGCGGGAGTGTTACCTCTGTGAAGGCAAGTTCAAAAATTTACCTGAACTGGTGGACAAAGCCGCGAAGGAGCTTGAAGGCTACGAGTACGCCTCCTTTCTCGTCGGCATTAAATTGCCCATAGAAGTAGAGGAAAGAGAAGACGAATTTAAGGCTGAATTTGAGGTTAAGCATGGAGAAAACATGCGGAACGAGTTCAGCCGCGAAATCGGGAAAAAATTGGCTGAGATCACGGAAAAAATGGTGGACTATAAAAAGCCGGATATTGCGGTCATCGTTAATCCCTTCGCTGAACAGGTTTTGCTCCAAGTGAATCCTCTTTTCATTGCAGGAAGATATAGAAAGCTAGTCCGCGGAATCCCACAGTCAAAATGGCTATGCAGAGAATGCCGAGGAAAAGGCTGTCAAAAACGCAGTTGGACGGGAAAAATGTATCCAGAGTCAGTGGAAGAAATTATTGCAGCACCCTTGCTGGAGGAAACCCGAGGGGAGGAAGCCATACTCCACGCCACGGGCAGAGAAGACATAGACGCCCGAATGCTTGGACGCGGAAGACCCTTCGTTATGGAAGTCAAAAAGCCCAAAAAAAGATTCATAGATTTACGGGCTTTAACGAAAACCATTAATGAAAAGGCGAAGGGAAAAGTGAAAGTCCTGAAACTCCGCTTTGCCAATAGGGACGCTGTTGAAAAATTGAAGAAGGGGGAAGCGGCTGAAAAAGTTTATAGGGCAATCGTTGAATTTGAGAAAGAAATTTCTGATGAGGAAATAGGGGTTATAGAAAAAACGTTAACGAACGCCACCATTAACCAGCAGACGCCTCTACGTGTTCTACATCGAAGGGCGGATCGCGTTCGAGAAAAGCACATATATGAGACGAAGATAAAGAGGTTGACGCCGAAACGCATAGAAATGAGGATACGCTGCCAGGGGGGACTATACATTAAAGAATTAATAACTGGCGATGAAGGACGAACCGATCCTAGCGTAGCTAAAATTGTTGGCGTCAAAGCTCAACCACTAAAACTGGACGTTTTAGACGTAGTTATGGGAGGGGACACAAAATGAGTAAGTCGAAGGGATACCGTGTGAAAACCCGAGCCTTATTAAGGAGGGGACCGAGAGAACGGGGAAAAACTGGACTCAGCAAGCTACTCTATGAATATAAGCCAGGCGAGAAAGTGGTAATCGAAATTGATCCGAGCGTCCATAAGGGCATGCCCCATCGGAGATATCAAGGAAAAATCGGAGTAATAACGAGTAAAAGGGGGCGGGCTTACGTAGTGGATGTTACTCAAGGAAAAGCGGTTAAGGAGATATTAATACGACCAGAACACCTAACGCCTTATAAAGAGGGATAAAATGTCCAAAAAAGTGTTAAAGGAACGCATACTAACCGTTCCACAAGTTAAGAAGACATTAGAGGCCATAGGCGAAGAACATTTAGACCAGTTTCAGCGAAGGTCCCTAGACTACGCCTCCAAGTTTTCGAAGGTGGAAAGCGACAAGGCGGAGGAACTTCTGAATAAGCTCACGGGAGAATTCGGATTAGAAGAAACGGAAGCAGTTGAAATGGTTAACTGCATGCCGGAAAGCATAGAGGAAATCAGGACTTTCCTAGCCGGCGGCCGCAAAATAGTCGAAACCTCAAAGTTAAAGGAAATCCTAGCCCTACTAGACGAATACAGAAAAAAGAGTGAAAGCTAAACTTTTCTGCGAAGCTCAGAAAGACTTTTAATGCTATTAGTCGTAAAGGAACTAAATGTTAGGAAAGGTGAAGTCACGCTGTCCTTACTCGGTAAAGTAATTGTTTTGGCCGTTGCGCTTGTGGCGTTGATTATAGCGGTTGTCTGGATTCTCATCGGCATTTCAGAGTGGGCGGCAGCTCATCAATATGAAACTGGCGCCATAGTAACCGTAATCGTACTTTCCATCGTGGCTTTTGTTTGGAGAGT
>JBBIVD010000020.1:3996-9133 GCA_037439925.1 Candidatus Bathyarchaeota archaeon | reverse complement strand
ATTCCTATGGAAAGAAGAAGGGTAGCGTAGAGAACTCAAATAGCCCTTCAGCTTAAGAGTTAAATACAACAACCCCATTACATAAGAGACGATAAATAAAATGAAGAAGCATTTAGCAGTATTCGCAGTTTCAATTGCGATTTCGCCGTCGGCACCTAGCCTAGCCGCCGTTTTTTGTATTCGAAAGTGGATTGCCAGATAGCGCTTGTTCCTCCTACCGCAGCGTTTTTCATGAGGTGAAATAAGTGAGTGAACATACAGAAAAAAGATATGAGGAGCGGGCGTACGTTCTTGACTTCCTCCCCCATGGCAGACCGGGCTCTAGGCCTTACCGGGCTGGCGCCCTAGTTCAACTCGTTGGAGAGGATTTCTTCACCCTTCTGGAGGCGGTGGTCAAGGAGGGCGCCGTTCTTAGGGCTTATGACAGGGTTTACGTTGGAAAGGAAAACCGGGACTTAGTCACTTATATTATTGGTCGAATTGGCTACGAGGAATTGACGACAAACGCCAAAATGGAGCTTCCCAATGTGGTGGAGAAAATTGTGCTCAACCGCGAAAAATGGTTCATCGACTTCTTTAACACAGCTCAGGCCATCACGCCTAGGATGCATGCCCTCGAGCTTATTCCGGGCATAGGGAAAAAGTACATGTGGCAAATCTTAGACGAAAGGGAAAGAAAACCATTCCAAAGTTTCGAAGACCTGCAGCAGAGGGCTAACATACCAAGTCCAGCCAAGCTCATCGCAAAAAGAGTTCTGGAAGAACTATCTGGCGAAAGCAAATATAGACTGTTCACACGCCCAGCCTAAATCTCCTACTATTTACACGAGGAATGGTTACAGTTAGGATGCCTGCGATTTTCGGGATATTCAGATTGCCTCTATCTTTAGGATAATAATCAAGTAGGCTACTAGGATGATAAGGGTCTGGACCCACTTCGTTGTTTGTCTCATTCACAGCTTCGCTTATTGTTCTGTTTTCGGCGACTAAGTGTTGGAGCAGACGAACGGTTGCTACGTCGGTGTGGTTCGCCTCCACAGATTCGCTCCAGCCTATGTAAACCCTAGCTCCCTTGTTAATGAAGGCTTCAGCCATTTCCATTTCAGGGTCGCCCATCCCATCGCATCCCATCATAATTATTATGGTGCTCTGAAACCTTCCTTTCATGCTGTTCATAACAAACTTGGGAGCTATTCCAAAGTAAGTGTCAGGGTTTTCCCCATAAAAGCCGACTTGCGCCAATTGCTGATCATCGTACAAATCTTTGTGCTCGGTCTCGCTGAAGCGTTCGGAGGTGAAGAGGACTAAGGTCTCTTTTGTTCCTGTTTCGAGGTTGAATATGGCTGAGTGCACCCTTAAAACTAGGATGCCGTATCCTCGTGAGGGAAGACTCCCAAAGAAATCCACGGTAACATTCTCCCATCCATAGTAATCAACGCTAAATCCACTCGCATTCAAGATTGCTGTGGACACGTTGACAAATGTTTGATTGGTTGTTTCTGGACGAAAGCTCAGTTGGTCAACTATGGCGGCTTTGTAGGGGAAGCCAGGTGAATGTAGAAGGGAATTTAAGACGAAGAAGCCTGTGAGGATGTATGCGATGATGAGGATTACGTATATTATTTTCCTGGCGGGTAAGCGTTTTGCGCCTTCCTCTTTCTCCACCCTTATCCTTTCTTCGGGTCTGCGCCTAGGCTTAGCTCTTCCTCTTCTTCCTTTTCCCCTTTCTCTTCTCGACCCAACCATGGCGGAGATGACCTCAACTAGAACATAAATAAAGTATCTCTAGGATATTTTCCTTATGGTTAAAAAGGGCTAAGGAGTCTTCTTGCCCCTGCGCCTAGAGACGAAAACCGTTACAGCCATGATCGCAGCTAAAATGGATATAATCGTTGAGATCAACTCGGTCCAAGGAGTAGCCGTGGGCTCAGCCTTACTCATTGAAATTATTACGCCGCCTACTGGCGCACATACTTTCTCATAGTGAGCCGTAGCCGTGAGAGGCATGTTCATGTGCACGCCTATTGGATTGCCTGGGACATCGGTTCCTTGAACGTCCCATTTAAGGAACGTGTATCCTGGAACTGATTGTGCTGTCAAGATGACATCAGTGGATTCGTCGTACCACCAGCTGCCCGCTGGTCCCGCTTCGCCCCCTGGGTTCCTCGTCGGCTGAGGACTTAATCCTGCGGGATCAGTGCGCACCGTTAAGAGATATTGGGTCTTCCAAGCCCACGTTATGCTTGAGGGCATGTTTATGGTGAAAGACACACTTGTGCCTGTTCCAGACGATGGAACGCTTCCTGTTCCCGTCCATCCCGTGCAGACATAGCGGATGCCCGTGGTTCCAGGCCAAGGCGACGTGACCGACGCTGTGATGGGAGTTCCAGCGTCGAACCATCCGCTCGTCGGCGTAGGCGAATCATAAGGAGAGGTAACAGTCAAATAGTATTGAGTTTTCCAATTCGCTATAGCAGTTTTAGGTCTATTCATGGTGATAGGATCGCTTTGGACATAATTCGTTCCTGAAGCATCTCCATTCCACTGTGTGAACATTCTACGGGTACCGTTCCCATGGTCTAAAATGCCAATGTTCAATGTGGCGTAGGCTGTGCTGCCGCTGTCATACCAGCCCATTCCTCCGGGCGTGCCGTAAGGCGAGGTTACAGTCAAATAATATTGTGTCTTCCAGCTGGCTATGGCTGTTCTCGGGGCGTTCATGGTTATCGGGTCCGACGTTGTGCCCGCGCCAGAAGCGTCTCCTGTCCAACCCACGAACATTCTGCGGGTTCCGTTTCCGTGATCCACGACGTTTGTGGACACGCTGGCGTAGGCTGTGGAGCCAGAGTCATACCAGTCCTCTCCGCTCGTAGTGGCGTAGGGCGAAATAACCGTTAAGTAGTATTGTGTCTTCCAGTTCGCTATAGCGGTTTTGTTGCTGTTCATGGTTATCGGGTTGCTTTGTGCGTAGTTTGTCCCTGAAGCGTCGCCGCTCCAGTGAGTGAAAACTCTGCGAGTTCCGTTTCCATAGTCGATGACGCCCGTGTTTAGAGTGGCGTAGGCTGTGGCGCCTTCGTCGTACCAGCCCATTCCTCCGGGCGTGCCGTAAGGCGAGGTTACAGTCAAATAATACTGAACCTTATATACGCTTTGATAATTCCCTACCACTGTCACTGGACTTTCCACGTGGAAGGGTGAAGCAGGTCCAGTTACGTTGATTAAGGTGAAGTTTTCGTTGGGATCGAGGCTTAAAACTAGTTCGCTGTAAGAATATTCAATCCATGAGCAGTTGTCAACCCACCACGTGAACGGAAGGTCGCCGAAAGTTTTCGCAGAGCCATTAACCGTGACCACGGTGCCCGTGGCATTACTATCCAAGCCTGTCTGATCAAAAGAAACCAAATACTGCGTCTTCCAGTTCGCTACAGCGGTTTTTGGTGCATTCATCGTTATGGGGTCTGATATTGTGCCTGTGCCTGTTGCATCCCCACTCCATTGCACGAATACTCTGCGAGTTCCGTTGCCGTGATCCACAATATTTGTGGATACACTGGCATAGGCAGTAGCGCCAGAATCATACCAGCCTTGTCCTCCAGTTGTGCCGTGGGCGGAGGAAACTGTGAGGTAATATTGTGTTTTCCAGTTTGCCACCGCTGTTTTCGGTGCATTCATTGTGATAGGATCGCTGGTTAAGCCTGTTCCAGTCGCATCGCCGCCCCAGTTGGTGAACACTCTGCGGGTTCCATTTAAGTGGTCAATTATGCCCGTGTTTAGGACGGCGTAGGCTGTGCTGTCGCTGTCGTACCAGCCTTGACCGCTTGTTACGCCGTAGGGCGAAACTACGGTTAAGTAATATTGTCTAACATAGTGGGCTGTTGCCGTGTGGTTGGCGTCCATATGCACGCTTATCGGGTTTCCAGACACGTTGTTTCCGTCGACTGTCCAGTGGCTGAACCTGTAGCGTTGTCCTGCTTCGCCGCTTTCATTTGGGATGAATGCTGGAGCCGTTAAGTCTACGTATGTGGAGTTTTCGTACCATCCTTCGCCTGGGATCGTTACTATGCCAACCGGGTCTGTCCCAACGGTTAAGTAGTACATTAGGAGGCTAACGGTAACGTAGGCCTCGTTGGACACCGCTGTTGAAGACGTGTTGTCCGTGACCTCTAGGAAGACCACGTAGAAGCCTGTTGCGGTTGGGGTGAAAATCCAAGAGCTCGAATTGGCGCCTGGAACAGCGGTTTCATTTACGTACCATTGATAGGTGTAGGGCGGAACGCCGCCAGAAACCGCGGAGTCGAAATTAACGGACTGCCCTAGATATATGGCGGATGAGGTGGGACTAATCGAAACGGAAAGCTGCGCCACAACCAGTATCGAGTCTGATGTGCTGTCGTAGGGGTTGTACTCTGGATCGTCGGGTCCTGGAGGCGCATATACAGTTAGGGTAACATTATAAGTGCCAGGCAATTCATAGCTGTGCTCTATAATTGGGTCGGTTGTGTTGGAATGAATTCCGTTGCCGAAGTCCCAATAATACCAGGCGATTGGGCAAATGTTCATGCCGTCGAAGCCTGGCTGAGAGGCTGAAGCGTTAAAGGTCACGGTTTCATTCACGAGAGGAATGGCTGGACTCCAAACGAAATCTGCAACTGGAGAATAGGGCTCTCCATAAACCTTCACTATCTTCCATACGGAGGCGCTTTTCTCCTCGCTGTCAGTAACAGTAAGAGTCACATTGTATTTTCCATGAGTCGTATAAACGTGAGTCGTGATCGGATCGCCTTCTGTAATAATGGGCGTACCATCGCCGAAGTTCCAAGTATAGTTAACTAGGTATCCGCCGTCGGGCGTTGAAAGTGAGCCGTTGAAGGTGACGGTTTCGCCTACCATCGGCTGTTCTGGAGACCAAGTGAACTCGGCAAATGGATGCTCTCTGACCATGATAGCTTTTGATTCTATGTCCCATTTTTCCTCGCTATCCGTAACGTTGAGGGTTACGGTGAATTCTCCGTATGTCGAGTAGGCATGGGTTACAACTTCGCCGAATTCGTGGGGGGAGCCGTCGCCGAAGTCCCATTCGTAACTGATAATCGTCCCGCCGTCAGGCGTCGAAAGCGAGCCGTTAAATGTGACAGTT
>JBBIVD010000020.1:0-3952 GCA_037439925.1 Candidatus Bathyarchaeota archaeon | reverse complement strand
GCTCCCTAACCGTTATGATTTTTGATTCTGTGTCCCATCTGCCCTCATCATCCGTGACGTTGAGGGTTACAGTGAAGGTTCCATATGTTGAGTAAGTGTGATTTACGATTTCACCAAAACCGTGGGGCGTTCCGTCTCCGAAATCCCATTCATAACTGACAATGCTTCCACTGTCTGGAGTTGAAAGTGAGCCGTTAAAAGTGACTTTTTCACCGACTTGTGGAGACGGAGGCGACCAAGTGAAGTTAGCCACGGGAGGAGGCGCAGGGGGCAAAGTGTAAGTAACTTCAACGTAGACTTGCGTAACTCTAGTGTATGTACCTTTTACCCCTGCTTCTAGGGCATTTATTTCTTCAACCGTCCAGTTTGCATTTGTGTTTGGATTTTTCGCCCAAGAATAAGAAGAAGTTACATACGAAGATCCAGGATAAATAATTGGACTAAAGTAATTTGTACCATGAGTTCTAATCATTATGTACAATGCACAATAAGTTACCTTTTTGTGCCTTGCATAAACTTTTACATCACTTACTGAGGCGCCTGTTGGGAGGCTGATGTCTGGAAGATTAAATGTATCCGTCTTGTATGAGGATCCTGCTTGTATGTAGGAGCCGTCTTCGTCAGGAGTCTCATCATTAACTGCATCCCAATGGGGAGTACCAGCTGGATAAACGGTTGGCCATTGCGTATAGGTTCCAGGTGCGTTGGGTCTTAGAATTAAAGTCTGTGGGGACGTAGACTTGGTTATCGGAATCGTGTTTGGCACCACTATTAAAACTATTAAAAATACCATGATAACCACTACTAAACGAGCTCTCCTTTCTCCCAGCAACCGATCTCCAGCCTTAACTGTTTACCCGATAACCACTGTTTTTTAGCGACTTCAGAGTATTTAACACTTCTGTAACACAGTTCTATACTTTGTTACGGAGTTTTACATGTAAAAACTATTAATCCAGCTTAAAAGATTATAATTTTATATTGCTTACTAGTAAATTGTTTTAGGAGTTTGGAGGCTTTAGGGTGAAGACGTATTTGACGATTTGGTTCAACAGTGAGGGAGCTGAGCCTAGGGTTGTGGTGGAAAGGCTTTTGGCTATGGGCTTTAAGCCGATTAGGGGACATTACGATCACGTTTACGATTGGGGAAGAGACGCTAAACTAGAAGAAATCCTAAGACTAGGCAACGCCGTGCATGAAACCCTTAAGGGCTGCAAGGTTCTTTATAAACTGGAAACCGTCTAATCGATTATTCCTATCGGCAAAACTATCATCAGCCTTAGGGCTTTAGAACCCTCTAGGAGACTAGGAACGATTCATGAGTCTTCTTCAAGAAACGAAACGGCTGCTCAATTTTTACAAAATTTCGCCGAAAAAACGCCTAGGACAAAACTTCATGATAAACAGCGATTTGCTGCAGAAAATGGTTTCCTACGCATCCGTCGATAAAGAAGACATTGTTTTAGAAGTCGGCGCTGGACTGGGCTTCCTCACATGTTTACTCTCTCAAAAAAGCATGAAAGTCATCGCCGTTGAAGTAGACCCCCGCCTAACAGAAATATTGAAGCGTCGGTTGGGCGGTTTACCGAACGTGGACTTAATAGAAGGAGACATTTTAAGCGTGCCTATTCCTAAGTTTAACAAGGTTGTTTCCATCCCGCCATACTCCATTTCGTCTCCTCTACTTTTCTGGCTTTTAGAGAAAAGGTTTGAATGCGCCGTGTTAACCTTCCAGAAGGAGTTCGCAGAAAGGTTAGCTGCATCCGTGGGCACCAAAGACTATGGAAGGCTAACCGTTGCCACATACTATTCGGCTGAAGTCGACCTACTTGACCATGTGCCTAAGAGCATGTTTTATCCCCCGCCAGACGTAGACTCCATCGTGGTGCGTTTAAAGCCTAGAAAACCGCCTTTCCTCGTGGAAAACGAAAAAACTTTTTTCGAGCTTTTACAAACATTGTTCACTCAAAGGAACAGAAAAATAAGAAACGCCATTCTCCCTTTTTTGCATAAAAAAGAAGTGAAAAATGCAAATGCCGTACGGTTGGCGGATTCCCTAACGTTCAGCGAAAAGCGGGTGCGAGAACTAGCGCCAGAAGATTTCGGGGCTCTAACCAATGAAGTCGTCCAAAAAATGAGGGGGCAAATTAGAACTTAGGTTTTTTAATTTTTGGGTGCATTAGCCATCGGAAGAGGCGTTCAGGCAGGGGCGCCACGCCGAGTTCGCCGCTCCTAATGTCCTGAATCATGGCTTGTAAGTCGTAGTCGTAGTCGTTTCGACACGTGGCAATCAGCTCCTTGCTGCGCTTAATTCCATAGTTGAGAATCAACTTTAAGCCATACTTAGCAAAGCCGCCTTTCATACCCATATGATTGACATCATCAAACAGGCGGGGCGCCCATTCGAGATTGTGTTCCCAGCATTTGAGAAAAAGCTCGGAGCGTTTAGGCGTCATCCCGTCTATCGTGAGAGATTCAGCTTTGCCCCACAGTCCGCCCATGGAAACGAAGAAAAGTGGCACAATCAAACTCTTAAAAGCCCTTAACTTCTCTATAAGGTCGATTGTAAGTTCAATATCCTTATCATTTTCCCCTGGGAGACCCAAAATTAACGTGGCGCAAGGAACCCAATTGTTTTCAGCCATAGTTTCAAATGCATTTAATACCATTTCAGGCCATTCTTCGGGCTTAAAGGGCTTACATTTTCCAGCCATATGCTCCTTAATCATCCTCGGGCTTCCCGTCTCTATGCCAGTCTGGCCGCTGAGCCAAAGCCTATTTCCTTCACCTATGCTCAATATATCTGATATTTCCTCGACTAAGTCGGGCGCGGCTGCAACCGAGGAGAGAGCGAAGTGGCTTATGAACACTCCCTTAACTCCAGGATAACTTCGCACAGTCTTGAATAGATTAATCACCGCCTCCTTATTGATTTCCAGTCCCTTAGCCTTATACCTCAGCACATCTTCGGCGTGGAGTAACGGCTGTCTGCCCGCTCTCAAGTTGACTTCGACTTCCTTCAAAATGTGGTCAATGGAGAGACAACGGTAACGTTGAAGCGTCGGAACGCAGAAGTCGCATCCACGTCCGCATCCACGGGCAATCTCGATAACACCGTCTACGGTCGGACCCACAATCGTAGGTATTTCTTCTTCGGAAACCACTTCACCATGAACAACTTCTGGGAAAGGCTCGCCGTTCACGGCTTTCTCGAAGAGTGGACCGACGACTTTCTCGCCTTCTCCTATAACTACGCAGCCCACTCCTAGGGATTTCCTAACGTCCTCGTTTTCAAGCTGCCACGCTCCAGGTCCGCCAACTATGATTTTCGGCTTAAACCTTTTCACGGAAGGATGGTTCAGCAGCTCCTCGAACTTTACCGTCATGTACGCCTTTCCGCCGAACAACTCCGTGAAAGTGGTGGTAGCTGGACCGATGCCCAAAGGGTCGTTTTCCGTAATTCCTAAAACCTTTGTTTCAGGTCCGATAACCTCATCAATGTGGTCTGGGTGGGCAACGATCACGTCTTCCCTTTTGAAACCATAATTCAGTAAAGCAGCCTCGATTTTCCTAGTTCCACAAGGGGCAAATTTAGCGGATCCATCCTCATTTACCTCAACAGGAGGGCAGAACAGCGAGAAGTAAAACCGATCTGGTATAAGTCCCTTAGGCACGCAGGCACTAAAGCCGAAGAAGATAATGCCTCCGCCATATTCACTCATCAAAGTTCGATCTGCAGTTAAAACAATTTTGTAGCCGCCGCCTTTATTACCGCCAAGCATGTTTTCCTTCCCAGCGACATGGTAATTAGTTCTATAATTTATCATGTGTGAAATTTTAAAATTTAAAATTTAGCTTCGCATCCTACCAAATAGTTTCGCCACTTAAAATTAATTTCATGCTTAGTTACCTTTTTTCCCAAGAATTTATTTTGGGGTTATTCCAAAATGTA
>JBBIVD010000019.1:11338-11568 GCA_037439925.1 Candidatus Bathyarchaeota archaeon | reverse complement strand
GATAGCTTAGACTAAACGTGGCCTTAGACGGCTCCTTCGCCTCTAGGTTGAGAACCGCCGCGCCGCCCTTCTTCAACTCAATGTTAGCCCCCATAATGTCGCCCGTTGCGTTCATCGTTATCTTTTCGCTGTCAGCCTCAATTCGCATGTGGTCGCTTACCAGCATGGCGTCTTGAATAGCCTGATTAAGACCTTCAGTAGTGACTTCCGCCTTAACATTGAAAGCGACT